>CAKUMG010000786.1 GCA_934667465.1 uncultured Actinoplanes sp.
CTCTTGAAGTGGTCCAGGTCCACCACGATCAGGCCGAGCGGCGCCGCGCGGGTCAGCCGGGCCGCGAGCACCTCGTCGAACCGGGCCCGGTTGGCCAGGCCGGTGAGCCCGTCGGTGTGCGCGGCGTCGGCCAGCCGGGCGACGAGCACGGACCGGCCCACCGCCGCCGCGCTCTGGGCCGCGGCCTGCCGTGCCGTGGCGATCACGGCCCGGTCGACCCGGCGGGACCAGCGGGCCACGCGCCGCCGTGGCAGTTCGAGGATCAGCGCCCCGCGCGCCGACGCGTCGCCGAACGGGATCACCACCAGGTTCTCCGCGCCGGGGAGGATCCGGCCCAGCCACGCATGCCGCCCCGGCCCGGCCGGCGCGGTCCCGGGGGCACCCGAGGCCAGGGTGCCCTCCCGGCCGGCCTGCCGGGGCACCACACGCCCGGCCTGCGCGCCGGTCGCGTCGAGCGAACGGACCGGCCCGGACGCCGGCGAGCCGACCGGGCCAAGGGACGGCGAGCCGACCGGGCCGGAAACAGGCGAATCGATCGGGCCGGAGGGTGGCGGGACCGACGAGGGACGGGTGGACGGCGAGCTGACCGGGCCAAGGGACGGCGAGCCGACCGGGCCAGGGGACGGCGGGCCGACCGGGCCGAAGGACGGCGAGCCGACCGGGCCGGGGACCGGCGGGGCGGGCGAGCCGTAGGGCGGGGCGGGCGAGGGGCGGCTGGGCGGGGGGTCGATCGGGCGCGGGACGAGCAGGATCTCGTCCGGGGTCAGCGGGGGCAGGTGAACGCCGCCGGCGAGGTCGCGGAGGGCGGCGTCGCGGCCGGAGGCGGCGACGGCGCAGATCAGGTCCGGGCGGCCGGGGACCTCGATCACCACGGCCGTGCGGCGCAGGGACAGCTCGCGCACCCCGAAGCCGGCTAGCTTGGTGGCGGTGACGGCGGGGTCGGTGTCCTCGACGAGGTCGAGGGCCAGGGTCAGCAGCGAGCGCTCGTCGTTGCGGCGGCGGCGCAGCTCGCGTTCGTTGACCGCGGCCAGGCAGGCGGTGGCCAGCGCCGCGGCCCACAGGCCGATGAAGTAGAGCACCGCCGCGCGTACGGGATAGGGCTGTGTCGTCCCCAGCACGCCCGCCGCCCGCGCGTTGAGCACCAGCAGCGCGAGCAGCGAGTGCCAGAGGGCGATCTTCATGCCCGTACGGAAGCTCGCCGCGAGCGTGACGGCCAGCGTGTGCAGCAGCACCAGCGTGCCCACCGGGCCGTCCAGGTCGCCGAGGCGATACCAGGCCCAGGCCAGCACCAGCCCGTCGCCGAGCAGCGTGAAGCTCAGGCCGGTGACCGCGAACCAGCGGCCGGCCAGGGCGGCGGCCCAGCTCAGGCCCGCGACGGCGAGCCAGACGAGGCCGACGGCGGCGAGCTCGCGGACCACCGCGGCCGGCGCGCCGGTCACGGCCGCCAGCGCGGGCAGCGCCGGCAGCAGGACCAGCCGGGTGATCTGGATCCAGCGGATGCGGTCGGCGACCGGCACCAGCTCGTCCAGGCTTGGGCGGCGCCCGCTCATAGGTCGTCTTCCTCGGGTCGGGGGATCCAGATCCAGCGGCTCGACCACACGGGGGCGAGGGCGAGCTTCGGGTCACGGTGGTCGGCGCGGTTCTGCAGCACCAGGAACAGGGCCAGCACCGCCACCAGCGCGACCGGCACGGTGGGGTGCTTGCGGGCCTCGGCGGCGACCAGGGCCACGGTCTCGGCGACCTCGGCCACGACCTCCGCCACGGCGCCTCTGTCCTCTTCGGACCCGGAGCCGCCCGGCTTCCCCGGGACCGCGGCCGGCACACCGCTCGGCGAAGGGCCGGGCGCCGGACCGGGCCCGGCACCGGCTGAGGGTCCGGGTGCGGACGGAACCGGCGGCGTGCCACCGGACGTATCCGAGCCTGGCGTATCGGAACCCGGCCCGCCGGAACCCGGCCCGCCGGAACCCGGGCTGTCGGAGCCGGGCGATTCCGGGTCGCCGGGCGAGGACGAGCCGGTGTCGGGCCCGCCGGGAGCGTCGGGCGCGCCCGGGTCCGGGCCGTCGGCGGGCGGCACCGGATCCGGGACGGGCAAAGAGATCGGCGCCCGGGTCGGCTTCGTCGTCGGCGCAGCGGTCGGCTTCCGGGTCGGCGCAAGGGTCGGCGTCTTGGACGGGGCGGAGGACGGGGTTGCGGACGGCGCGAGGGTCGGCGCGGGCGGGGCGGCGGAGGACGGCGCGGGAGCCGGCACGGACGGCGGGGCGGAGGTCGGCCGCGGCGCCGGCGTGGTGGGCATGGGCCCGCCGGTGGGAGCCCCGGGCCCGGCGGTCGCGGGAGCCGGGTCCGGCAGCTCGAGGCGCCACACGAAGTCGGCACCGGCGTTCTTGCCCGCGGCGGGCGGCGCCCCGGCCGGCAGCTCGACGGTGATCCGGAACGCGGATTCGCGCTCGAGGGCGGGATTCCATCCGGTCGCCACCCCGTTCGCGAGGCTGCGCAGCGTACCGCTGAAGATCTGACCGCCGGTGAAGGCAGCGCAGTCACCGAAGGATCCGCCGCTGCCCCGGTCGACGGTGACGGTGAGGTCGTCGACGAGCAGGCCGGTCAGGTCGGTGGCCGCCAGCGTCACGGTGCCCGATTCGGCGGCGGTGACGGTGATGCAGCGGCTGACCGGGATGCCGGGCGTGAGCATCTGCCCGGTGAACATCGCCTGCCCGCCGGCGTCGTCGAACAGCGGGACCGCCGCGATCTCGGCGGCCGGGCGCAGGGCGACGGGGCTGCCCGCGGTCAGGAACAGCCCGCCGACGGCCAGCAGCGCGACACCGCCGAACAGGAAGCGTTCCACCAACAGTCCTTTCTCGAAGCGGGAAGCGGGGTGCCTGACGAGTCAGGCCGACCGCGCCTCCCAGGTGAAAGGCATGGTGCAGGTCAGCCCGTTGGCGGCGTTGTCGTCGCGGACCGTGACGGTGAACCGGAACGTCCGGCTCTCCCCCATGGCGGCAGGCGTCCACGTCGTGGCGAGCCCGGTGGCGGTGCTGGAGTGGGTGGTGCCGAAGTCCGCGACCGTGCCGTTGTAGAGCGTGCCGCCGGTGAAGGCTCCGCAGCCCCCGGTGCCCACGTCGACGGTCAGGTCGAGGTAGGCGCCGAGCCCGGTGCCGCCGGGCGCTTCCCCGGAGAGCCGCACCGGCGCCGCGACCGTGCCGTCATAGGTGACCTCGATGCACTTGACCAGCGGCGCCGAGGCGGGGGTGAGCCCGTCGGCGCTGAACAGCGCCATGCCGCCGTCGTCGGTGGAGAGCATGACCGCGCCGGCCGTCCACGTGTTGCCGGCGTTGACGGTCGTGGCCGAGAACGCGGCCTGTGACGCCGTGTGGACCAGGACCGCGCTGCCGACCAGCCCGAGCAGTGCCGCCAGGACCAGGCTGACCCGGGTGCGCGTCGTGCCGGCCATGTCGTCTCCTCCGCCCGTGGTTCCTCGCCCTGGCCATCGGCAGGGCCGGACCGGTTCGGAGGTTCTCATTGTGTGATCAGGACCGTGTACCAGCCGGCGGCGACGTTGCGGGACCGGACGCCGGGCACCTGCCACGGGACGGTCTGGCCGACGGTGAACTCGCCGTCGCCGAGCTGGCCGGCGGTGCCGATCCCCCAGCACCACACGGTGGAGGCGGCGGCGGTCGCGCAGTTGTTCGCGGAGCCCGCGCTCACGGTGCGCC
>CAKUMG010000787.1 GCA_934667465.1 uncultured Actinoplanes sp.
CGGCGATACGAGGGCCGCGGCGACACATGAGCCGCGGCGACACATGGGCCGCGGCGACACGAGGGCCGCAACGATACGAGGGCCGCGGCGAAACAAAGCCGAGGTGGCATGTCGTGTGACGGTCCCCGGTGGTGTTCACTGGAATGATGTCCGAGGCCCCACCGAGCACCCCCGCCTGGTCACCCCCGGGCGGCGGCCCCTGGGCCTCCGGCATGGTGACCTCCACGGGCCTGCCCCCGGCACCCCCGCCGGAACCCCCGTCCCCGCCCGGCAGCGGCGGTGACGACGGCCCGGCGCGCCGCCGCCGGCAGATGCGGATCTTCGGCGGCGTGGCCGGTGCCATCCTCGCGATCGGTCTGACGATCATTCTCATCGTGGCCCTGAGCTCGGACGGGGACGCGCTCTCGGGCGACAAGGCCTCGGCGCCGACCGACGTCCGCCCGCCGCTCGCGCAGATGTGCCCGGCGCCGACCACGATCCCGGAGGACGATCCGACCCCGGCACCCTCCGCGCCGCAGGGGCCCGTCACCGGTGAGCGCACCGTCGACACCGAGGCCGGCATCTCGTACCGCAAGTTCGGTTCTCCGTGGCAGGAGTGGAACACCATCTGGCGCGCGGGCACTCTCAACGTGCCCTACAAGGTGGGGCAGCACTTCGTCACCGAGCAGTACAGCGGCGGTTCCTACCACGCCTCGATCCTGTCGGCCGCCGTCCCCGCCGCCGAGAACGACGCCGTGACGCTCAACCTCGAGTGCGTGGGCCGTCAGGTCGCCGCCGACGTCCGGGCCGAGTATTACCCGCAGCCGAACTCGCTGGAGCCGCTGCAGGACAAGATGACGACGCTCGGCGGCCGGCCCGCCTATTTGAGCGAGTTCCGCCTGCACTTCAGCGCGACGGGCCTGACCGCGACGGCCGAGCGCTCCGCCGTCGCCGTAATCGACGTCGGCAAGCCCACCGCCGCGGTCCTCTACATCTCGATCCCCAACACTCACCAGCAGCAGGACGTGGTCATCGCGGAGACCCTCGCCTCCGTGCGGCCCCTCTGAAACGCGCGGAAGGCGGCCCCTCTGAAACGCGCGGAAGGCGGCCCCTCGAGAGGGTGCCGCCTTCCAAGCAGAACGAGTTCAGCTCCCGGTCAGCCCCCACCGCTTGCGCAGCGCGTTGTCGGCGGCGTTGAAGAGCACGTCGATCAGGATGCCGATCACGAGCACCACGATGATGAAGCCGATGACCAGGCTGGCCTCGCTCAGGTCGCGCGCCTGCTGCATCCGTACGCCGATGGACAGCGAGCCCGGCACGATGACCAGCAGTTCGCCGGCCATCAAACTGCGCCAGGAGAATGCCCAGCCCTGCTTGAGCCCGGAGATGAAGGACGGCAGGGAGGCGGGCAGGATCAGGTGGCGGTACTTGGCGAAGCCTTTCATGCCGAGCACCTGGCCGACCCGCAGCCACGTGCGCGGGACGTAGTCGATGCCGCTGATCAGGCCGTTGGCCACCGACGGTGCCGCGCCCAGGACGACGACGAACATGATCGCGCTCTCGCTGAGCTGGAAGAGCAGGATCGCGAGCGGGAACCACATGATCGACGGCATCGTCTGCAGGCCGGTGATCAACGAGCCGATCGCGGCGCGCAGCGGGGCGAACCGTGACACCGCCGCGCCGATGACCGTACCGATCAGGACCGCGAGGGCGAACCCGGTGGCCGCGCGGACCATGGTCAGCCGCACGCCGTCCCAGAAGTCGGCGGTGACGATCAGGTTGCCCAGGTCCGTGAAGACGGTGCCCGGGCCGGGCAGCACGTAGACGGGCTTCCATTCCGCCCAGACCAGGGCCTGCCAGGCGAAGAGCACGATGGCGACGGCCAGCAGCTTGGGCCACGTGCTGCGCCAGACGCGCTTGCCCAGCGCTTCCTTGTCGCTCTTGCCGCCCAGCTCGAGCGCATCAAGCCCGGTGACGCGGTCCGCCGCAGAAGAAGACGCGGTGGAAGAGGACGCGGAAGACGAAGACTGGGTCGGGATCTCAGCCTGCATGACGGGCGACCTCCGCGCGGAGCCGGTCGGTGATCTCGGCGGCCTGACCGGCCACCTCGGGCGAGTCGATGCGGCGGGGCCGCTCGTGGGTCACCGGGAAGTCCTCGATGACGCGGCCGGGCCGGCTGCTGAGCAGGATGACCCGGTCGCCGAGGCGGACGGCCTCGCGCACGTTGTGGGTGACGAACAGGACGGTCAGCTCCTGCTCCCGCCAGATCCGCTCGAGCTCGTCGTGCAGGATGTCGCGGGTCATCGCGTCGAGCGCGCCGAACGGCTCGTCCATCAGCAGGATGTCGGCGTCCTGGGCCAGCGCGCGGGCGAGGGCCACGCGCTGGCGCATGCCGCCGGAGAGCTCGTGCGGGCGCTTGGTGCCGAAGCCCTTGAGCCGCACGATCTCGAGCAGCTCCTCGGCCCGGCGGCGCCGTTCGGCCTTGGGGACGCCGCGCAGCCGCAGGGGCAGCTCGACGTTGCCGGCGACCGAGAGCCACGGGAAGAGGGCGGCCTCCTGGAACATCAGCGAGACGTGCTTCCCGCCGATGTCCAGGGTGCCGCCACTGATCTTGTCGAGCCCCGCCACCAGGGACAGCAGCGTGCTCTTGCCACAGCCCGAGGCGCCGAGGAGGCACACGAACTCACCCTTGCGCACGGTCAGGGAGACCTTGTCGAGGGCGAGCAGCGCGTTGCTCCCGCTGCCGTACTGCTTGGACACGCTGTTCAGGCTGACGAGCGCCTCGTCACCCCGTACGGAAACTGTGGTCATGGTTGTGTCCCCGGAGGTCAGGTGGTCAGGATGCCGCGGCCGCGTCGCTGACCGCCGGCTGGCCGTCGGCCTTGAGCAGCTCGTTCAGCGGGCCCAGGTCGTAGATGCCCTTGAGCTCGACCGGCTTGAGCAGGCCGACGTCCTGGGCATGCTGCGCGCTGGTGAACAGCGACGAGGCAATCGGGTCGTTGGTGAACTCAAGGTTCTTGAACGCCGACGCGAGGATCTCGTCCTTGAGCGGCTTGCCCGACAGTGCCGCGATCTGCTCGTTGGCGGCCTTCTGCGCGCCCGCGTTGTCGGTCGCGATGGACTTGACCGCGGCGATGTGGCCCTGGAGCAGCTTCTTCACCGTCTCCGGGTGGTCCTTGAGGAACTCCTGGGTGACGATCAGGTGGGTGGTGACGAACTGGCCGTTGGGCCAGAGGTCCTTCTCGTTGACCAGGATCTTGCCCTTGGACTCGAGGACCATGCGGCTCAGGTTGGGCTCGGGCACCCAGGCGCCGTCGATCGCGCCCTGGGCGAAGGCCTGCACGGCTGTCGCGTTGTCCTGCGGGAGCACGGAGACGTCGCCGCCGCCCTGCTGGTCGGCGTTGAGGCCGTTCTCCTTGAGCCAGGCGCGCAGGGCGACGTCCTGGGTGTTGCCCAGCTGCGGAGTGGCGATCTTTTTGCCCTTGAGGTCGGCGGGCGAGTTGATGCCCTCCTTGACCACGAGGCCGGCGCCGCCCGAGGTGCTGCCCGCGACGATCTTCAGCGCGGTGCCCTTCGAGGTGGCCCAGCCGTTGATGGCCGGTTTCGGGCCGATGTAGGTGGCGTCGATGGCGCCGGAGAACAGGGCCTCGATCGCGGCCGGGCCCGCGTTGAAGGTCTTCGTCTCGAGCTTCGTGTCACCCAGCGACTGCTGGAAGAGGCCGTTCT
>CAKUMG010000788.1 GCA_934667465.1 uncultured Actinoplanes sp.
GCGCTGGGGGCTTTCTGCGGCGGCTTCGATGTGCTTTCGCCGGCCGGCGATGCGCGCTCGCTTCTGAACGCGCCCGGGCCGTTGTTTCCGGGGCGGCACCACGGCGGATCGGCGGCGCCGGCGACCGCCCACGGTGGACGTGGACGCACTCAGCGGAAGTCGAATTCCCCGCCCTTCACGGCATCCGCGAAATACGCCCATTCCTGGGCCGTGAATTGCAGCGGGCGCTGCTCGGGCTTCTTCGAGTCACGAACCAGGAACCGATTCCCGACCTTGGCCACCTCGACGCAGGTGGTGTTTCCACACCTGCTGGCCCGCCGCCAGGGTATGGTCCGATTCGTCCTGTCTGCCATAACCGCTCCTCCGTGACAGTTCCGAAGAACCCACGATAAGAGGCGGCAGCGTTGCGCAACATGGACGCAACGGTGAGTGAACCTGGACGTGAATCCTTTAGGCGGCATTCACGGCTTTTGTCGCAGAGTTTGTCCGTCCTGCGCATGATTTGGAACATTAACCATGCGCAGGACGGCTAACCGAGCGTCAGAACTGGAACTCGCCGTCCCGGACGCCCTCGACGAATGCCACCCACTCGTCACGGGTGAACGACAGCGCCGGCTCGGCCGGGCGCTTCGAGTCGCGGATCAGGTAGGTGTCGTCGTCGATGCGGGCGACTTCGACACAGGTGGTGTTCCCGCACTTGCTGCTCTTCCGCCATGCGGGCACGGTGACGCCGTTCATTATTTCGCCTCTCGAAGCCCGCGCACCCGATCACGGACCGCGGGCCCATGCTCAGGGAATGTGGTCGCCCAGCCCGATCCCGGCCTGGGCGTCGAGTTCTTCAATTCTTTTGCGAACGAAGTCGATCGTGTCTGTTTCGTTCAACGCCAAACGCCACACTTTGTCGTAGCGATCGCGATGCCGCTGGGTCAGGGACGTGGTCTCGATGGCCTCGTCGGTCAGACCACTTTCGCGGTAAAGGAGCAATCCCTCGGAATCATTTTCGCCGAGCGACAGCAGCTCGAACGTCGCATTATTGGTCACGGGCGTCGTCAAAGCATAAGGAACCATGCGGAGCTTGATCTTCCCGGCGGCTGCCAGGTCGTGCAGTTCGCGCAGCTGGTCGGCGAAGATCCGCTCGCCCCCGATGGGGCGCATGAGGACCGATTCGTCCAGAAGCACGAACACCTCAACGACGTCAAGGCGGGAAAGTAGCGCCTGCCGGCGCCGCTGCCGTGCGTCGAGCATGAGCCGGTTGCGCTCGGCCGGGAGTTCCTCGCCGTACAACGCCATGAGGGCGTCGGCATACTCCGGCAACTGCAGCGTGCCCGGGATGAAATAGATCGAGAAATAGCGGATCCGGCTGGCTTCGCACTCGTACTCGATCAGTTTCCGCAAATGGTCGGTGAGCACCTCGCGATAGGGCGAGGTCTGCCACCACGACTGGCGCTGACGGGTCCTGGCGATGCGCGCATCGATCAGCAGGCCACTCACCACGGACTTGTCCCGGATCCCCAGGAACCCCAGCAGCGGGCGCAGATCGTTCGGCGCGATCGTGACCTCGCCGTTCTCGATCCTGATGACCTTGCTGAGCGACCAGTCCATCTCGTCGGCGACCTGCTGTTGCGTGAGACCCGCGGTTTCGCGGGCCTCGCGCAACGCCAGCCTGATCCGGCGGCGCGCGACAGTGGGCGTGGCAGCCTCAGCCATCAGTCCTTCATCGTTGAAGAGGGATGGGCGACCCACAGAACCGCCACCTCGCCGAACGCCAGAAAGCGATCAGCGAGGACGCAACCTGCCAGGTCGCCGGTTACCTTATACCCGCTGTCTACCAGACCCCGGCGGCGCCCGCAGGTGGATCCACAGAAGAATCCACACTGCGGAGCGTCACGCCCGAGCGGTGTCACGCCGCCGCGAGCCCGTAGCGGTCCCGGTCGGGCGAGCGCGTCTCGATGATCCGGCAGACAGCGCGCTTGACCTGGTTGAACGTCGTGCTGTCGGCGGAGCTGTAGAGCGTCGTCCAGGTGCCCGAGTAGTCGGCTTCCAGGCTCCACATCCGGGGCGTCTGACGACGCACGGTCGCGACGGTGATCAGGCACAGGACTATGGCCGCGGCAGCGGCCACCAGGCCGGCGGAACGGCCCGCGTAGACCCAGGAAACACCCGTGAGAGTGACGGCCGCGACCACGCCGCCGATCATCGCGCCGGCGACGGCGGCCGCCAACTCCCCGCGGACCACCCGGACCTCGCGGATCTCGGCGATCTCGAACACCTGGGCCGGAGAACTGATCCGGACGAAATGCCGCCCGGTCACGATCGCGTCGGGCCCCCGATAGTAGGTACGCATCGTACGAACTCCTTCCGTGCGGGCCGCCGCTGCCGGCTGATGCCGCCGCCGCTGGCTGCCGCCGCTCAGCGAGGAAGGAGGTGTCCGCAGAGAGAATTCCCGCCTCGCGCCACGCACCGCCGGGGAGTGTGATGCGGCACCCGGTTGCCGCCGAGTGCCGCTTCCTGTCTTCCGATACACCGCCCTGTGGTGCGATCTCAGAAAACCACGGGCACTAGGTTGATCGCCATGCGGCAAAGTGCCACATGTCAGATAGCGATGGGGCTCCGCCGCGCGGATCGGCTTGACCTGCACATACGCGCTGCCATCGATCGTCGCACGCCCCCAGAACCACCCGGTCGGGGCCAGGGTGAGTTCAGACTGTGCGTCTCCGGAGCAATTGCTCGTACGCGGCGCAAGCGCGCCTCCGCCGAAGCCCCGGAAGCGCCTCGCCGACCGGCGCGGCAGCAGGCTTCCCTACTCCTCGAGGTGCCTGACAGCGTGGCGGCATCAAGGACGAGCCGATATCGGACGTCGGCTGCATCCAAGCAAATCTGGGCGCCCATCACGGCGGCAAGCTTGACGCCCAGGTGGCGGAGCCCTCCCATGGCGGCGATCGCGACCCGGACACCCGGACCGGCGCCCCAGCACCTCACGGGGTTCTCGTTATCGCCAAGCACCTGTCGCCTCGAAGCTATCCATAGATTTCACTACATCGAACACAGGGTAGGCGCCCGAACGCAGAGAGCTCGCCCGGCACCGAGGCGGGAGTCTTGCCTTGCTCGGTGGCCACCTTGAGCACCTCGACCGACAACTGCTCGTCGTCGTCCCACTGCGACCTTCTGACTACGCCTCGGCTTCGCAACAAATCTCCAATGGCGTACCACGCCGACGATGACCACCCTGCTGCGAAATCATCCTTCGCACCGGCCCCGTCAGCCATGTTGTCCAGGCTGCCGAAGAGGCAGACGCCGACCCTCTCGCCGGCCGATGTCCGCACTTCCGTATACGTGACGACACCGTTGTGGCCGCCCGAGTAGTTGGCGAACTCGACGCTTCCTCGCCCCTTGGCGATCTCTACCCGGGACGACCTGGCGAAGTCCTCCACGGCCGAGGAACCGAGAAAGGCGAGGCAGCAGCGTCAGCTTGCCCTCGCACCGGAGGGTTCGTCGTCTCATGAACCACTCTCGCATCGCTCCGGCGGAGATCACGGCCGAAAAGAGCGGCCACCGGTCCGCTGGCCGGTTGACCGTGCACACCACGCTGTCCGCACACCATGCCGCCCGGCCTGGCGGGCGGGCGGCGCCAACCTGATTGTCCGCGTGTGTTTCCGGGGTTTTCGGGAGGCGACTTAAAACTAGAAGAGGCCCTGACCAGCAT
>CAKUMG010000789.1 GCA_934667465.1 uncultured Actinoplanes sp.
AGGCTCGGCCAGCTGCTCGGCTAGTCCTGCTTCAGGCTGACCTGGAGCCGGAGCTGGTTGACCAGCATGTCGTCGACGTCCAGCGCCCGGCCGGCACCGTCCGGCGCCCAGCCCGACGAGGCCAGGAAGCGCTTCATGGCCTCGTCGGCGTCGTAGGCCCACGCCACCGCGGACTCGAACCCGTCCTCGCGCCACAGGTCCACGGTCGCCGCAAGCAGTCGGCTGCCGTGGCCCCGGCGCCCCCAGCGCGGCTCGACCAGCAGGTCGGTCACGGCGGCGACGGTGTCCGCCAGCGGCGGCTCCTCGGGCGCGGCGGCCTGCTCGTCGGCCGGCCCCGCCGCCGCGAACCCGACCACGGTCTGCCCGGTCTCGCTCTGCTCGACGGCGATGAGCACGCGGTGCCGGGGCGACGGCGGCGCGGTGACGGCCTCGTCCCAGCCGCGGGTCAGGTATGCCTCATCGAGGTTGGCCAGCACGTGCGCCGGGAACATCCGCTTGTAGGCGGTGCGCCAGGTGGCGAGCTGGATGCGCGCGATCTCCGAGGCGTCCTCGGGGCGGGCGGGGCGGACGAAGCCGAGAGCCATGCCGCGCAGCCTACGTCACACGTTTTCGTCACACCCCTGCGCTAGCGTCCCTTTCCGTGGCCGTTCCCGAGTCTCTCAGCGTCGCGCAGGCCCGCCGCATCGTGCTGGCCGCGCAGGGCTTCACCGACCCCGCGCCCGGCGGCGCCACCGACCTGCGCCATCTCCGGCGGGTGCTGCGCCGGGTGCACCTGATCCAGATGGACTCGGTCAACGTGCTCCAGCGGGCCCACTTCATGCCGCTCTACAGCCGGCTGGGCCCCTACGACCCCGGGCTGCTCGAGCGGGCCTCCTATCGCAATCCCCGCGAGCTGTTCGAGTTCTGGGGCCACGAGGCGTCGCTGATCCGGGTCGACCTGCAGCCGCTGTTCCGCTGGCGGATGGCCCGCGCCCGCGACTACGCCTGGGGCGGCATGGTGCGCATCGCCGAGCAGCAGCCCGAGCTGGTCGAGCGGGTGCTCGCCGACGTCCGCGAGCGGGGCCCGCTGACCGCCGCCCAGATCGAGCACGACGTGCCGGCGAGCAAGGAGCACTGGGGCTGGAACTGGTCGGCCGTCAAGCAGGCCCTCGAGTGGCTCTTCTACTCGGGCGAGATCACCGCCGCGGAGCGCACCACGTCGTTCGCCCGCCGCTACGACCTGACCGAGCGCGTCCTGCCCCGGGCGGTCCTCGACACCCCCACCCCGTCGCCGCAGGACTCGTTCCGCGCCCTGGTCGCGCTCTCGGCCCGCGCCCTGGGCGTCGCCGCCGAGCCCGAGCTGCGCGACTACTTCCGCCTCCCGGTGGCCGGCTTCAAGCAGGCGGTCGCCGAGCTCGTCGAGGACAAGGTGCTGCTGCCCGTGAGGGTGCAGGGCTGGAAGGGCCCGGTCTTCCTGCACCACGAGGCCCGCCTGCCCCGGCGGGTCACGGCCGCGACCCTGGTCAGCCCGTTCGACCCGCTGGTCTGGGAGCGGGCCCGCACCGAGCGGCTGTTCGGCATGAACTACCGCATCGAGATCTACGTCCCCGCCGCCCAGCGTCTCTACGGCTACTACGTCCTGCCGTTCCTCCAGGGCGACCGCCTGACCGCCCGCCTCGACCTCAAGGCGGACCGCAAGGCCGGCGTCCTGCGCATCCCGGCCGCCTGGCTCGAACCGCCCGCCGACAAGGACGAGACCGCCGCCGCACTGGCGACCGAGCTCCGCCGCCTGGCCGCCTGGCTCTCCCTGGACGCCATCGAACCCCCGGCGAGGGGAGACCTGGCGCCGGCGCTGACCGCCGCGCTCGCCACCCCGGTGTAACTTTGGCGCCATGAGCAGCCCTGCCGGCCCGGTCGCCCCGCAGCAGCCGGAAGCGGCCCCCGACTGGCAGCAGCACTACCAGCCCTGGCCGCCCCCCAAGCAGGACCGGTTCAGCGCGTTCCTGCAGCGCAAGTGGCACCAGTCCCCGCTCTGGCTGGCCCCCGCGGCCGCCCTCGTCTGCATGGGCGGCGCGGTCGGCTACACGCTGGCCTCGCAGCCGGCCGGTGCCGAGCCCGGCGACGCCCCGTCCTGCCTGCTCAAATACGTGACCGGCTTCGTCTGCCCGGGCTGCGGCGGCACCCGCGCCGCGTGGTACCTGCTGCATGCCGACCTGCCCGCCGCGGCCCGCCACCACGCGCTGTTCGTGTTCGCGGTGCCGTTCCTGCTGTGGATGTATGTCGCCTGGGCCGGCCGCCGGGTCTTCGGATGGAAGATTCCGCAGCTCAGCCTGTCGCCGGCGGTGATGGGGGCGTTCATCGCGGCGTGGGGCGTGTTCAGCGTGCTCCGCAACCTGCCCTGGGCGCCGTTCACCGACCTGTACGTCTGAGGAAGCCCGGGAGCGGCTCTGTGGGCCGTCCGATAAGTTGTCACTATGACGCACGACCCCGCACGCCCCTTCGGGCGCTTGGTGACCGCCATGGTGACCCCCTTCACCGCCGATGGCGCGCTCGATCTCGACGGGGCCGCGGCGCTGGCGTCGTGGCTGGTCGACGAGCAGGGGCACGACTCGCTCGTGATCAGCGGGACCGGCGGCGAGTCGCCGACCACCTCCGACGCCGAGAAGGAGGCGCTGCTGCGGGTGGTCGGTGAGGCCGTCGGCGACCGGGCGCAGATCCTGGCCGGGGTCGGCACCAACAACACCGCGCACACCCTGGAGCTGGCCCGCAGCGCCGAGAAGGCCGGGGCGCACGGTCTGCTGGTCGTCACCCCCTACTACAACAAGCCGCCGCAGGCGGGGCTGATCCAGCACTTCCGCGCCGTGGCCGACGCGGTCGGGATCCCGGTGCTGCTCTACGACATCCCGCACCGGTCGGGGGTGGCGCTCGCCACCGAGACCCTGGTGCGCCTCGCCGAGCACCCCAACATCGTGGGCGTGAAGGACGCGAAGGGCGACCTCGCCGCCACCGCCGACGTGCTGAGCCGCACCGATCTGGCGTACTACTCGGGCGAGGACTCCGCCACGCTGCCGCTGCTGTCGATCGGCGCGGCCGGGGTGGTCGGCACCTCCACACACTTCGTGGGTCCGCGGACCTTGGAGATGATCCTGGCGTACGAGCGCGGCGACGTCGCCGGCGCGCTCGCGCTGCACCGGCAGCTGCTGCCGCTCTACACCGGGATCTTCCGCACGCAGGGCACGATCCTCGTCAAGGCGGGCCTGCGCGCCCTCGGCCGCCCGGCCGGCCCGGTGCGGCCGCCGCTGGTCGACGCCACCGACGCGGAGCTGGACCAACTGCGCCGGGACGCCCAAGCGGCCGGCGTGGACCTCTGACAACGGAAAGATTTACATGAGCCAAGCGCACGCCGAGCTGAGCCCGCCCCCGCCGCTGCCGGAGGGGGCCCTGCGCGTCACGCCCCTGGGCGGCCTGGGCGCCATCGGACGCAACATGACCGTGTACGAGTACGACGGCAAGCTGCTGATCGTCGACTGCGGCGTGCTCTTCCCCGACGTGGAGCAGCCGGGCGTCGACCTGATCCTGCCGGACTTCACGCCGATCCGGGACCGGCTCGAGGACGTGCAGGCGATCGTCCTGACCCACGGCCACGAGGACCACATCGGCGCCGTGCCCTACCTGCTGGCGCACAAGCCGGACATCCCGCTGGTGGGGTCCGAGTTCA
>CAKUMG010000790.1 GCA_934667465.1 uncultured Actinoplanes sp.
CGTGTGTAGCGCTACGACGTGCTCGTACGCGGCGTGGCGGAACGTCGCGGCGTGTCCCGCGCCGGGCGTTGCGGCGTGTGTGCCTCGCGCCGGACGCCGGGCACGGGTCCTGCGTCAGCCCCTGCGCTGCTGCTCGGGGAGCTGCTGCCGGAACCCGTCGGCGACTGCGGGCTCGGCGCCTGCTCGCCGCCGCTCGGGCCCGGCTCAGCGGACGTCAGAGGACCGGGCGGGTCTCCGCGCGGCGGCGTTCGATCTCGCGGGCCACCTCGGCCGGGTCGTCGTGGGCGACGTCGACCAGGGGACCGCCGCGGCGGTCGAGCGCGCCCCAGCGGCCCTCCGCGTCGCCGATGACGAAGCCGGCCGGGTGGATGAGCAGCTTGGCGTGCACGGCGGGCACGACCGCCTGCCCCTCGCTGTCCACGACACCGAGCCCGTCGCCCGCCTCGACCACGGCCAGGCCCTCCTCGGTGAAGCCGTCGACGGCCCCGCCGCCGGTGAGCGCCGTGGCGAACCCCTCGTAGCGGGCGGGCACCACGACCCGGCCGTGCCGGTCCACCGCGCCCCAGCCGCCGCGCCGGACCACGGCCAGCCCGCGCCGGAACGGCCGCACCTCGTCGAACCCGCCCGGCACGATGACCCGGTTGTGCCAGTCGATCGCGAACCAGCCGCCGTCTGTGTCACGTGACACCCACGCCAAACCGTCTGAGAACGCCCCGGCCCGCACGTAGCCCGACGCGGCCTCGATCAGCAGCGTGCCCGTCTCGTCGATGAGCTCCCACGCGTCCGCCCCGGGCCGCCGGACCCACGCGGCGCCCTCGTGGAACGGACCCGCCTCGGCGTAGTGGGCGCCGACGACGAGGGTGCCGCCCGGATCGGCGTACCCGATGAGGTCTGTCTCGGCATCTGTGGCCGGCTGCGGCGGGCGGGTCTGCTGCAGGATCTCTTCGCGCGACCGCGGGTACGGCCCCCAGCCGCCCTCGCGCACCCGCGCCATGACGGCGTCGAGCGCGGCCCCGGTCCGCGCGACCAGCTCCGGGTCGTCGCCGCGCCGCAGGTCGAGCGCCACCTCGAAGTGGTTGCACGCCTCGAGGTATCGGCCCTGCTCGTAGCAGGAGCGCCCGGCGTTGACGTGCATCTCGGCGCGCAGCCGCGGCGGCAGCTCCACCGAGTTGGCCTCCGCGTACAACCGGTCGGCCTCGGCGAAGTCGCCCCGCCAATGCTGCACGTGCGCCACCCGCGCCTGCACGACGGCGGTCAGCTCCAGCTCCCCGGCCGCCTCGGCATGCCGCAGCGCCTCCCGCCCGTCGGCGAGCGCCCGCCCGAGCTCCCCGAGCAGGCGGCTGATCACGGCGCGAAGACCGAGCAACCTCGCCCGTACGGCGTCCCGCTCGGCGTATTCGAGGCGGTCGCTCACCCGGTCGCGCAGCCCGAGAAGCAGATCCTCGTCGGCCACGGTCTCCCGCAGCGTGACCGGATCCACCACGAACGCGTACGCCGACAGCACCTGCTCCGGATCGGCCCGTCGCCTCGCGGGCTCCACCACAGGCTCCGGCGGCGGTGGCACCGACAGTGTCGGCAGCTGGACGCTGGGTGCCCGTACCGCCTCCACCGCCGTGGCGTCGACCCCGCCCGCGACGGGTGTCCCGGTCTCGGCTGCAGCCAGGGCTTCGGCGTTTTCGGGCTCGGCGCTCACCGGGTCGGCAGGTTTCGCCTCGGGCTCCGGCTCCGCGGCTTCTGCCTCGGGCTCCGGCTCCGCGACTTCTGCTTCGGCCTCCGGCTCCGCGGCTTCCGCCTCCGGCTTCGGGTCGGTTTCGGCTGCCTCCGGCTCGCCTGCCTTCCGCTCGCCTGCCTCAGCGTTGCCCGGCTCAGCGTTGCCCGGCTCAGTCCTGCCCGGCTCAGCGTTGCCCGGCTCAGTCCTGCCCGGCTCAGCCTCGCCTGGCTCAGCCTCGTCTGTATCGGTCATCGGCGTCGGGTCGCCCGGTTCGGCTTCGGCGTCTGGTTCGGCCTCGGCGGCAGCGTCCTCAACGGTCTCCGCCCCGCGAACGGCTTCCCCGGGCGCATCGTCCGCGACGGTCACCTCTGCAGGCGCCTCGGCCGCGACGGCGACCTCCTCCGGCGCTTCGGTCGCGAGGGTCGCCTCCTCGGAGGTCTCGATCGCGTCGTCAGCCTCTTCGGGCGTGGCCTCCACCGGCGCGTCGTCCGCGGGCGTGTCACCAGCAGCCGGCTCATCGTGGGCGGCCATCTCGTCGCGGGGCTCTTCGTCGGCGGCCTCGGGCTCGTGACCAGCGGCTCCCTCGGCGCCTGGCTCCTCAGCGGCGACGACTTCGGCGCCTGTCTCCTCGGCGGCGACGACCTCGTCAGCGGGCGTCGCGTCGGCCTGGGGCTCCGGCGTAGCGGGCTCGGCGCCCGTGGACTCCTCGGCCGGCGGCGTGTCGGCGTCGGCGGGTTCTCCGGCAGCTGTGGCCTCGGTGCCTTGAGGTTCCTCGGCAGGCGGGGCTTCGGTGCTCGGGGGTTCCTCGGTCGCGGGCGGGGTGGGGCCAGTGGGTTCCTCGGCCGGCTCGGTTTCCTCGGGCAGCTCGGTGGCCGCGTGCGCGTCGGTCTCCGTGTGGGGCTCGGCTCCTTCGACCAGCTCGGTCTCCGTGGGCAGCTCGGTTTCCGCGGCCGGGTCGGTCTCCGTGTGGGGCTCGGCGTCTTCGACCGGCTTGGTCTCCGCGACCGGCTTGGTCTCCGCGACCGGCTCGGTCTCCGCGACCGGCTCGAGCTCCGCGTGCGGCTTGGTTTCCGGGGCCGGGTCGGCTTCCGCGGCCAGGTCGGTTTCCGGGGTCGGGTCGGGTTCCGCGGGCGGGGCGAACCAGTCCGTGCGGGCGGGCGCGGCGCCGCTCACCGGGGCGGCAACTGTGGGTTCGACCGGGGCGGGGGAGACGGGCAGGGAGTCCGGGTCGGTGGTGACCGCGCCGAGGCCGCTCATCTTGAGCAGCCAGCCGAGGCCGCGCTCCTCCTCGGGCTCCTCGACCGCGTCGGGGGCCTCGGCCGCCGCGACACCGGAGTCGAGCCTGGCCGTCACGGGCGGCCTACCGCCGGGGCGGCCCGCCACGGGAAGCCCCGTGCCCTGCTGCTCCCCGCCGAGCGGATCGGTCCCGCCGGCACGTCCCGCCACGGGCAGTTCCCCGTCCGCGGGCTCGATGATCTCGGGCGAGAACGTCGGCCCCGCAGCGGCCGGCTCCACAGCCCTGCCGCCCAGCTCGGTGACGGCCGTGTCCTCGAGCGACGAGACCGGCTCACGCTGCGGCCCCAACCCGGGTTGCGACTCCGGGCGCGGGGAAGCGCCGGGTAGTTCGGTGACCGCCGTCTCCTCGGGAGACGTCGCTGCCGGGGTCGCGTGCGATGCCGGGGTTGCGTGCGGGGCGGCCGTGGGGGTCGCGTGCGATGCCGGTGTCTGGGCCGGGGTCGCGTGCGAGGCGGCAGTGGGGGTCGCATGTGACGCCGGGGCGGGGGTGGCGTGCGGGGCCTGAGCCGGAGTCACGCGTGAGGCCACGCCGGGGGACGACTGCGGGGCCGCGGTGGGGGTGGCGTGCGGGGCCGGGGCGGGGGTCGCGTGCGGGGCCGGAAGCCGGGTCTCGGTCGGTGGCTCGACGTTCGGGGCGGGCGGCTGCGGTCGCGCCGGGGTGACGGGCGGCGCCTGGGGCGTG
>CAKUMG010000791.1 GCA_934667465.1 uncultured Actinoplanes sp.
GGGCGATCTCGGTCCAGGCCTCGCCGCCGGTGGTGATCCGCTCGTCACGGGTGTCGAGAATCACGATGAGACCGCCGTGATCGCCGCGGAGCCGTACCTGGGCGGTGGTGGCCTCGGCGAGACCGGGCGCCTGCTGCTCGCCGGGCCCGCTGAGCACGACGAGACTGCCCTCCAGCGGCAGCACCCAGAGGCCGCGGGCGGGGCCGCCGTCCACGCTGATCCAGGCGAGGCCGGCCTTCTTGATCGCTTCGGCTACCAGCTCGGTCGTCACCGGGTCATCCTCTCTTTCCCGCCGCGTTCAGGCCAGGGCGGGGACCGGGTCGAGGAGCTCGAGCAGGGCGGTGAGGGACGGGATGCTGGGCCCGGCGAAGTCGTCGTCGCGGTCGAAGACCAGGTGGTCGGCGAGGTCGGGGGCGTTCAGCCGGACCGGGGTCATGCCGATGGCGGCAGCGCCGGTCAGCTCATGGCTGCCGCCGTCGCCGACGTACAGGCATTCCTCCGGCGCGACCCGCAGCCGCCAGCAGGCCTCCAGATAGATCATCGGGTCCGGCTTGCAGCGGCCCACCTCGACCGAGAAGACGCCGACGTCGAGCAGCGGCGCGATGGGCATGCTCGGCAGGAACGCGGGCAGCTCGTGGGTGCAGTCGCTGATCACCGCGGTCCGCAGGCCGCGGCGCTTGAGCTCGCGCAGCACCGGTTCGGCGTCGGCCCGCAGCCGGGTGTCGGCCTTGAGCGCATCGACGCGGGCCGGCACGGCGGCGCGCAGCTCGTCCTGGCGCGGGCTGCCACCGGCTTGCTCGGTGACCCACCGTAGGGTGGCCTCGGCCGAGCCGAACTGGCCGCGGGCGCGGACCTGGAACGTGCGGTCGAGGACGCTCAGCACGGCGTCGGGATCACACCCCAGCGCGCGGGCGATCTCGGCGTGCTGCGGGCCGCGTTTGACGGATCGGGTGAGTGTGCCGAAGAAGTCGAACAGCACCGCCTGGTACGCGGGCATCAGGGTCACTCTCCCGGGGACTTGACCGAATGTCATCGGCCGTGAGCGTAACGACACATTACTTTCCGCTCAACAGAGGGCAACAAACTGTGATTTGCACAGGTGCAACAAACGACGGCGGGGGATGAATATGCGTTCAACGCCCGTTCTTCTGACCACGGTCGCGCTGACCGTGGCCGTGCTGGCGGTCTCGTCGTCCGCGCCGCTGATCGCCTATGTGACCGCTCCCGCCCTCGCCGTGGCGTTCTGGCGCAACGGCCTGGCCTTCGTCGCGCTCACCCCGGTCACCGCGGGACCGCGCCGCGCCGAGCTCGGGCTGCTGCGGGGTCCCGCCGGGCTCTTCGGAGTGCTGGCCGGGGTGGCGCTGGCCGTGCACTTCGCGACCTGGATGCCGAGCGTCCAGCTGGGCTCCGTGGCGACCGCCACCGCCCTGGTCGCCACGCAACCGGTGTGGCAGGGGCTGCTGGCGGTCGCGATGCGCCGCCGGGGCGGGCCGGCCACCGGGATCCCGGACCGGCTGGGCTGGGTGGGCATCGCGCTCTCGGTGGCCGGGGTCGCCTGGGCCACGGGCGTCGACCTGGGCGTCTCGGCGCAGGCGGTGCTGGCCGACGTGCTCGCGCTGATCGGGGCCATGGCGGCGGCGGTCTACACGGCGCTGGGGGAGCGGGCGCGGGCTCGGCTCAGCACCACCACGTACACCTGGGTCTGCTACGGGACCTGCGCGGTGCTGCTGCTCGGCGTCTGCCTGGTCGCGGGCGTGCCGCTCACGGGCTACGACGGGCGTACGTGGCTGGCGATCCTCGCCCTGGTCGCGGGCGCGCAGCTGCTCGGTCACTCGATGTTCAACTACGCCCTGCACCGGGTGTCCGCGACAACGGTCAGCGTGCTCATCCTGCTGGAGGTGCCCGGGGCGGCGCTGCTGGCGTGGGCCTGGCTGGGTCAGACTCCGCGGACGGCCGCGCTGCCGGGGCTGGCACTGCTCATGCTGGGCGTGGTGATCGTGATCGTCGCCGGGGCGCGCGGGCGGCGGCGGGCTCAGGTGGCCGTGCCGGCCGCGTGATCGACGGCGGTGCGCGTCGTTGACTCAGGCGGGATGCCGCCGCGCGCGGGTGTTCGGTGACTCAGGCGGGGTGCCGCCGCGCGGGTGTTCGGTGACTAGGACGGTATGCCGCGGCGCGGGTGTCCGGTAGCGCTGGCGGGAAGTCGCTCCGCGCGGTAGAGAGGGGGTATGCGATGCGCACATGTCGATATCTGCTCGCCGGGCTGCTGGCCGGGGCGGCGCTGGTGACGGGGGCCTGCGAGGAGCCCGAGGTGCCCGTGATCGGGCTGACCGGCGGCTGGAGCACGGCCGGCTGCGAGTTCCCGCGCGAGCCCGCCACCGTGACCGTGGGCCGGCGCGTCCTGCCGGCGACCCCGCCGGAGCTGGAGGCCGCGATGGCCCGGATCGACTCCGGCGGCCGGGCCGACCATGCGACCAGCTATGCGGGGCTCGAGGTCGACCAGGAGAACGTCCGGGCCGTGGTCTACCGCGTGCCGTCCGCGGCCTTCGACGACTTCGTGCGGCAGGCGGCCGAGAACACGTGCATCCTCGTCCGGGACGCGCGCCACAGCCTCGGCGAGCTGACCACCTGGCACGACCACCTGGTCGCCGACCTGCCCGCCTGGGGGAGGCAGGGCGTGGCGGTCAGCACGGTCACCGCCCGGCACGACGGGGCGGGCGTCGAGGTGGGCGTTCCCGACCCGGAGCTGGCGCGGCGCGAGATGGTCCTGCGCTACGGCGACGCGGCCCCGCTGATCTTCGTCCGGGAGGGGCCGGTGGTCCCCCTCGCCGGCTCCGGTGTCCCGACGGTGCCGCCGCCTGGCGGGTGAGCCGGCCTTGCCGCACGGTTCGGTCGCAGCCGTGCCACACGGTTCGGTCGCAGCCGTGCCGCACGGTTCGGTCGCGGCCTTGCCTCACGGTTCGGTAGCGGCGCTCATGAGTCGGTCGCGGCGCTCATGAGTCGGTCGCGGCCATGATGACGAGGAGAATCCCGAGGACGGCGGCGATGGCCGTGACCACCCAGCCCACGATGATCCCGGCCAGGGCCATGCCGTCGCCCTGCTGACCCGTCCGCCGGATGCGCTTGCGGGCGACGTGCCCGAGCACCGCACCGACCACGCCGAGGATGCCACCGACATAAAGGGCGCACAGCCCGACCACGGCGATGCACGAGACGACCAGCGAGGCGACGGCCATGCCGTCCGTGCCGGGCTGCCGGCCGAACGGGCCCTGAGGTGCGCCGTAGCCGTACGGCGGGCCGGCGGGGTGGTACTGCGGCGGGACCGCGGGCTGGTAGGGCGCCGGCAGGTATGGCGTCGGCTGGTAAGGCGGCCCGGCCTGCGGGAACGGTGCCGGTGGCGGTTGGTAGGCCTCGATCGGCGGGTCCGGCGGCGGGGGATACACCCCACCGGGCCCGGGCGTCGGCGGATAGGTCACGCGAAGCCCTCTCTCTGGTGCGGCGGCCACCGGCGGTCCCGACGGTGGCCGGACCCAGCGTAGAAGGCCGTGTCATGGCCCGGCGAATCCGCGCGGGCCGTTGAGCGGGAACAACAGCCTTTTCGCCACGATTGGCTCGATGTTTGCCCCCGTGCGCGGGATTGGGGAGGATCGCCGCATGGTCTACGACGCCCAGCCCGATTCCGCTCCCGG
>CAKUMG010000792.1 GCA_934667465.1 uncultured Actinoplanes sp.
GTGGCGATCAGGGTGGCCAGGAAGAGGGTCGCCGCCGCCCACCAGCCGCGGGCCGGGGCGGACTGGGGGATGTCGGAGCCGGCGATGGCGCTGCCCCCGTTGGAGCCCGGGACCTGAGCGCCGGTGAGGCCGGCGCCGGTGGTGTCCGGGGCGCCCTGGGCCTGGCCCGAGCTGGGCGCGCTGCCGATGCGCGAGATGCCCGGCGAGGCCGTGGTGTCGAGCGGGTTGCGCTGGATCGACGGGAGCTCGGTGGTCAGGGCGGCCAGGGGGTCGACCATGCCGAAGCCGAACCGGGCGTCGCGGCCGGCCGGGCCGAGGTCGTCGGCGGTCCGGATGATGCGGTTGACCACCTCGCCCGCGGGCATGCTCGGCCAGCGGGAGCGGACCAGGGCGGCGGTGGCGGAGACCATCGGCGCCGCGAAGCTGGTGCCCTGGACCCGCCAGTAGCCGCCGGGGCGGGCGCCGACGAGCTGGGTGGCCGGGGCGGTCACGACCGTCTCCTTGCCGGTGATCGAGCCGGACCAGAGGGCGGAGCCCTCCTTCTCCATGCCCGCGACGGCGATGACGCCGGGCTCGCGGGCCGGGTACCAGACGCCGCTGGTGCCGCCGGAGGAGCCGGCGTTGCCGGTGCACGCGACCACGACGACGTCCTTGGCGAAGGCGTAGTCGAGGGCGGCGGCGAGCGCGGCGCTCGTGCCGTTGCCGCCGAGCGAGAGGTTGATGACCCGGGCGCCGTTGTCGACGGCCCAGCGGACCCCCTTGGCGACGATCATGGCGTCGTCGTAGCGATTTTCCCGGTCGAGGACGCGCACCGGCAGGATCTTGGCGCCGGGGGCGATGCCCACGACGCCGTCGTCATCGTCGTTGCGGCCGGCGATGATGGCCGAGACCGTGGTGCCGTGGCCGACCAGGTCGGTGTCGCCGTCGCCGTCGGAGTCGACGAGGTCCTGGCCCGGGAGGACCTGGCCCCGGAGGTCCGGGTGGGTGGCGTCGACGCCGGAGTCGATGACCGCGACGGTCACGCCGCTGCCGGTCGAGTAGTTCCACGCGCCGGACACGTTGAGCGTCTCGAGCTGCCACTGGTCGGCCCGGACCGAGTCGTTGCGCAGGGGCTCGGCGAGCGGCGTCAGCGTGGGTTGAACCTCGGCCAGCCCCGCGGCGACGCCGGCATCGGAAGCGACAGCCCCGGCCGGGCCGGTGGAGGCGAAGGCCGGGGACGGACCGGCAAGAGCGAGGCCGCCGCAGAGGCAGGCGGCCGAGGTCGCCGCGGCCAGCCGGGCGGGCAGACTGCTCACCAACGGGCACCGCCGGGCGATGCGGGCGGGCCGGGGACCCGGAAGGCCGGCTCCACGGCGCGGGGGTGGGCCGTCTCGGCGTGCCGCAGTCGGCGGGACGCCATCGATGCTTCGCTCTCAGCTCTCACGGGTCGGCGGGCCATTCTGATGATGGATGGTGATGGAGGGAGATTACTCCGAATCCCCGCACGGTTGCTGCCATCCGTGGAGACCGATCGCACCACTTGTGCGTCCGGGCAGCCCGGAAGCTCAGAACGGGGGCAGATGGGCAAGCTGGACGAGCCGGACACCTTCACGCCGGGTCACCAGGCGGCCACGGCCCGGGGGCATGGGTAGCGGCTTCGCCGGGCCGATGAGCGCACCCTCGTCGGGCGGGCCGGACATCACCAGGCCCGGTGACGAGAGCTCGCGCAGCCGCTGGATCACCGGGTCGAACATGGCCCGCCCGGCCCCGCCCGCGCGCCGGGCGATCACCAGGTGCAGGCCGATGTCGCGGGCCTGGAGCAGGTGGTCCAGGATCGGCTGGAGCGGGTTCGCCGGGCCCGCCGTCACCAGGTCGTAGTCGTCGACGAGCACGAACAGCTCCGGGCCGTTCCACCACGAGCGGTCGCGCAGTTGCTCCTTGCTGACCTCGGGGCCGGGCAGGCGGCGGTCCATGTAGCCGGCCACCGACTGCATGAGCTCCAGCGTCTTCTGCGCCTGAATCCCGTACCCGATGCGGTGTTCGCTCTCCGGCAGGTCCATCAGGCTGCGCCGGTAGTCGACCAGGATGATCCTGGCCTCACGGGGCTCGAACCGGGTGGTGATGGTGGTGGCGAGGGCGCGCAGGAACGACGATTTGCCACATTCCGCGTCGCCGAAGAGCAGGAAGTGCGGGTCGCTCGCGAAGTCGACGGCGACCGGGCGCAGGTCGGCCTCCGCGATGCCGATGGGCAGCCGCAGGCCGGTGCCGCCGCCCGCGTCGAGGGTGGCGTAGGGCAGGGACTCAGGGAGCATGCGGACCGGCGGAGCCGGCGGGCCCGGCCAGTTCTCCGCGACGGCTGCCACGAGCGCGCTTGCGGGGGAAGTGCGCAGCTCCGGGCGTACGGTCAGGAATTGCAATGCTTTGTGTTTGTCCGCCGGATGCTCGATGATCCCCCGGCCCGGCTTCTCCGGCACGTCGGCCGCGGCGCGGCGGTTGACCGACGAGTCGCCGGGGTCGCCGAGCCGCAGCTCGAGGCGGGAACCGAAGAGGTCACGGATCGCCGGGCGGAAGTCGAGCCAGCGCGGGGCCGCACCCACGACGTGGACGCCGTAGGAGAGCCCGCGCGTGGCGATGTCCGTGACGACGCTCTCCAGCTCGTCGAACTCGTTGCGCAGCGTGGTCCAGCCGTCGATGACCAGGAACACGTCGCCGAACGTCCCGCCGCCGTCGGCGCGACGCCGCCGGTAGGACTCCATCGAGTCGACGCCCAGCTGCCCGAAGAGCCGCTCGCGATCGGCGAGGAGGGTGGCGATCTCCCCGACCGTACGCCGTACGCCCACCGCGTCCAGCCGCTGCGCGACCCCGCCGACGTGGGGCAGGTCGCGCAGCAGCCCGAGCGAGCCGCCCCCGAAGTCGAGGCAGTAGACCTGCACCTCCGCGGGCGTGTGGGTCAGCGCGAGCGCGAGGATCAGCGACCGCAGCGCCGAGGACTTGCCGGACTGGGCGCCGCCGACCACCGCGACGTGGCCCGCACCGCCCGCGAGGTTGAGCCACAGCACGTCGCGCAGCTGCTCGCGGGGCTTGTCCACGAGCGCGATCGGTACGCGCAGGGCGCCGTGCAGATCGGTGCGCGCGAACGTCAGTCCCCGGTCCGGGTCCGTCGTCACCGGGCCGACCAGTTCGTCCAGCGTCGTCGACGCGTCCAGCGGCGGCAGCCACACCTGGTGTGCCGGCGGCCCCTGCCCCGCGAGCCGCTCGACCAGCACGTCCAGCACGCTCACGCCGGTCGGTGGCCGGTCGTCGCCCCGGCGCGGCTGCTCGGGCAGGGGGTCGTAGGCGGTCGAGTACGGCAGGACCGGCGGGACCGGCCCGCCCCGGCCGCCCGTGGTGGCGAGGCCGTCGGGCGCGCGGTAGGGGCCGGAGACGTACGTGGCCCGGAAGCGCACGAGCGGCTCGGTGCCGAACTTGAGGTAGCCGTGGCCGGGCGAGCGGGGCAGCTCGTACGCGTCCGGCACCCCCAGCACCGTCCGGGACTCCAGCGCCGAGAAGGTCCGCAGGCCGATCCGGTAGGACAGGTGCGTGTCGAGCCCGCGCAGCCGCCCCTCCTCGAGCCGCTGGCTGGCGAGCAGCAGGTGCACGCCGAGCGACCGGCCCACCCGTCCGATCTGGACGAACAGGTCGATGAAGTCCGGTTTGGCCGAGAGC
>CAKUMG010000793.1 GCA_934667465.1 uncultured Actinoplanes sp.
AGGCCCTGACCAACGTGGTGCGGCATGCGGGCGCGGCGGCACGCGTACGGCTGCTCGTCTCGGTGTCCGACGGCGACGTGACCTGGGAGGTGGCCGACGACGGCGGCGGACCGGCGCCCTCCGACCCGGCCGTCCGGGGCGGGGGCGGGCACGGGCTGACCGGCATGCGCGAGCGGGTCAGCGTGCTCGGCGGGTCGCTCGAGGCCGGGCCGCACGAGGGCGGCTGGCGGGTCCGGACCGTCCTCCCGGCGGTGGCGTCATGATCGTTTTTTGGAGGGTGGCGTCATGATCCGGGTGCTCCTTGTTCTCCGTGGGGTGGCGTCATGATCCGGGTGATGCTTGTCGACGATCAGCATCTGATCCGGGCCGGGCTGCGGATGCTGTGCGAGGCGCAGGAGGACATGGAGGTCGTCGGCGAGGCGGACAACGGCCGCGACGCCGTGGCGCTGGCCGCCCGGCTGCTGCCCGACCTGATCGTCATGGACCTGCGCATGCCGGGCCTGGACGGCATCACGGCCACCGGCCGCATCCTGGCCGCCCGGCCCGCCGCCCGGGTGCTGGTGCTGACCACGTTCGGCGACGACGACCACCTCTATCCCGCGCTGACCGCGGGCGCCTGCGGCTTCCTGCTCAAGGACGCCTCCCCCGGCGAGCTGCTCGACGGAATCCGGCGCGCGGCGGCCGGGGACAGCCCGTACAGCCAGGACGTGCTGCGGCGGCTGGTGACGCGGGCGGTGCACGCGCGTACACCTCAGGCAGTGCCGAAGGTGGGTTTGACCACCCGCGAGCAGGAGGTGCTCGCGCTGGTCGCGGAGGGCCTGAGCAACACCGAGATCGGCGAGCGGCTCCACATCGGCGTGACCACCGTCAAGACCCACGTGACCAGCCTGATGGCCAAGACCGGCAGCGCCAACCGCATCCGGCTGGCGCTGTACGCCCTCGGCAGCTGACGTCTTCGTGTCAGGGGCACATCAAGCTATGCTCGGCGGGTGATCGCCCGGGACCATGCCCAGCTCCGCATCGCGACCGACCTCGCGGTGCTGACCGTCCGCGACGGCAGCCTCCAGGTCCTCGTGATCACCCGCGGCAAGGAGCCCCACCTCGGGCAGCTGGCCCTGCCCGGCGGCTTCGTCCGCGTCGGCGAGGACATCGACGCGGCCGCCGTCCGCGAGCTGGCCGAGGAGACCGGCCTCGACGGCACCGGGCTCCACCTCGAACAGTTCGCGGTCTACGGCGACCCCGACCGCGACCCCCGGGGCCGCATCGTCAGCGTCTCCTACCTGGCGATCATGCCGGACCTCCCGCTGCCGACCGCGGGCTCCGACGCGAGCAGCGCCCGCTGGGCCCCCGTCGACGACGTCCACGGCGCCCTCGCCTTCGACCACGACCGCATCCTCGGCGACGCCGTCGAGCAGGCTCGCCGCCGCCTCGAGATGACCACGCTGGCGACGGCGTTCTGCCCGCCCGAGTTCACGATCGGCGACCTCCGCACGGTCTACGAGGTCGTCTGGGGCGCGCCGCTGGACCCGCGCAACTTCAGCCGCAAGGTCACCCACACCGACGGGTTTGTGATCGACACCGGCCGCAAGCGGCTGCCGGCGACGGGTCGGCCGGCGGTGCTCTACCGGGCGGGACCGGCGACGACGCTCAACCCCCCGATCCTGCGCGGCAACGGGCACTGAGCCGCGCTTCAGGTCTGCTTGTTCATGACCGCCGCGATCTGCACCCAGGGCGGATCGTCGGCCGTCGCCTCGGTGACCGTCGCCAGCCCCTCCGGGTCCCAGTCGCGAACCCCGTCGGTGGCAAGCTGTCGAGGCCGCCGTGCCCGGGCAGGATGCCGGGGCAGCCGGCTACGAGGACGGCTGGGCCAGGGTCGAGGCGCGCCAAGCCGCGATCCCCGCGACCTTGGACGGTTACGCGCGCAGCCTGCTGCTGGCCGCCGAACGGGGGCACCTGCCGACGCGGCGGCAGGTAGAGGTCGTGGTGCAGCGGTGCCGCGCGTGGGCCGGTGACGACCTTGCCCTGCTGGAGCGCTACGGCGTCAGGGGCCGGCAAGCGGCCGCGCGGGCGGCCGGGGCGGCGTACGAGAGATTCGCCGTGATGGTGACCTCGGAGCTGGCACCGCGGGCGCGTGGCGAGGAGGCTTTCGGACCGGAGCGGTACGCGCTGTGGGTACGCCTGTTCCTGGGCGGCGAGCCGGATCTGCGCGAGCTGTACGACTGGGGCTGGGACGAGTTCACCCGGATCGAGGCGGAGCTGGCCGCGGAGGCGAAGGCCCTGGGCGGCGGCGTGTCCGAGGTGATCGAGCGGCTCGACCGCCCGGACGCGCCGGGGACGCTGCACAGCCGGGAGGCGCTCGGCGCGTGGTTGCAGGAGCTGCTGGAGTCCACGATCGAGCGGCTGGACGGCACGCACTTCGACGTCCCGGAGCCGCTGCGGCGCCTCGAGTCCCGGGTGACGTCGTCGGGCGGCACCGCCTACACCGCGCCGTCGCGGGACCTGCGCCGGCCGGGGCGGGTGTGGTGGTTCGTCCCCGAGGACCAGGCGAGCTTCCCCACGTGGCACGCCTACAGCGTCGCGTACCACGAAGGCGTACCCGGTCATCATCTTCAGGTCGGCTCCGAAGCGTGCCGGGGCGGGGCCGGGCAGCGGCTGAATCTGCTCGGCGGGCTGTCCGGGTGCCAGGAGGGCTGGGCCTTGTACGCGGAGCGGTTCATGGACGCGCTCGGCCTGTACGAGCAGCCGGGCGCGCGGCTGGGGCACCTGCTCATGCAGCTGTTGCGGGCGGCGCGCGTCGTGCTCGACATCGGACTGCACCTGCGGCTACCGGTGCCCGGCGGCGGTGGCGCGGCGTGGACCCCGTCGGCCGCGCTCCGGTTGCTGGAGGAGCGCTGCCACCAGGGGCCGTACGCGGCCGGGGAGCTCGCGCGCTATCTGGGCAGGCCGGGGCAGGCGCTGACGTACAAGGTGGGTGAGCGGGTGTGGTTGGAGGGCCGGTCAGCGTTCCCCGGTGACCGGCGGGCGTTCCACCGGGGGGCGCTCGGGGTCGGTTCGCTCGGTCTGGACCAGCTGCGGGCCGCCCTGGTTCTTTGATGACAGCCGGCGGTCGAACCAGGCGCGGGTGCGGTGCAGGACGTCGAGCCGGTGCTCGCGCTCGCGGAGCACGTGCCCCTCGCGCGGGTAGATCACGAACTCGTGCTCCACCCCGTGGTGCCGCAGCGCGCGGTGCAGATACACGGCCTGGCCGAGCGGCACGTTGGTGTCCTCGGCGCCGTGCAGGATCAGGACCGGGGTGCGGATCCGATGCGCGTACGAGATGGGGCTGACCGCGTCGTGCGGATGCGGCCCGGCGCCGGACCAGCCGCTGCTGCCCCCGAGCGCGGCCTCGAACTGGCCGTTCTCGCCGGTTGCGGCCAGCATCCCCCAGTCGGTGACGCCGGCGCCGACGATCGCTCCCATCCAGATCGTGTCCGCCGGCGGGCCGGACTGCGGCGCCCCCGGCTGCGGCGTGAACGTGTCCGGGTCGCGCCGGGCAAAGCGCACGGCGTATCCGCCGGTGAAGTCGCGGGGCCGGTTGTCCGCGCCCGCCACGGCCAGCACCTCGCCCCGCGGCGGGCCCGCGCCGTCGGCCATCCGCACCATGAAGGTGATGGGCCCGCCGATCCGGTTGCCGGGGGAGTTGAC
>CAKUMG010000794.1 GCA_934667465.1 uncultured Actinoplanes sp.
CGTCTCCAGAGACTCCTGCGCAAGAGACCACCACTCCGGCCCATGCAGGGCAGGAGCCGGCACCGGAGCCCGAGAAGGCATCCGAGCCCGAGGCATCCGAGCCCCGGCTTGCGGCCCCTGCCCCGGCCGCCGCCGACGCGAGCCCGGCGCCCAGCACCGCCCCCGGCAGCGACACCAGCGCCGAGGGCACCTCCCCCGAGCCCCCGGCCGGCACCACGACCGACGGCTCGGACAAGCCCGCCACCACTCCCCGGGCCGCGGACGCCTCCAGGGCGGACGCCGAGGAGAGCGAGCCCGCGGAGGCCGGGAAGCCGATCACGGCCGCGCCCGCACCGACCGCCGACGACGACGACAAGGCGACCGCGGGCGCAAGCACTACGCCCGCCGAACCGGTCGACGCCCCCGCGAAGGACGAGACCCCGGCCACCGAGCCAGCCGCAACGCCGGCCCGCACCGGAGGCGACGCTCCCGCTCCCGCCGAAGAAGCCGCAGCAACCGCCGCCGAGCAGGGCACAGCAGCCGCCAAGGTCAGCGCAGCCGCGGCAAGCAGCACAGACCCGGCCCCGGGCGACGCGAAGACGCCCTCCACAACCGACACATCGGACACGCCGGACACACCCGACACGCCCGGCCCCGCCACCACGTCGACGAAGGCCGCCCGCAAGAAGAACCGCGCCCGCCAGCCGGAGCCGCCCGCAGCGGCAGGCGCGGCAGCAGCAGCGGCAGGCACGACGAAGGCCCCCGACGACAAAAACGACCCGGGCGCGCCGGACAAGACGACGATCGTCAGAACCGACGCGGCAGAGGCCGGCCGCACCACGGTCATCCCGCCGGCCGAGCGCCCGACGACGGTCACCACCCCGGCCCAGCGAGGCTCCCGGCCACCCCGGCGCAACCTCGCCGAGGCCCACCCCGTCGGTCAGCGGGACACCTCGCCCGCCGCCACCACGGCTCTGCCCGGTGCGCGGACCCCCGGCGCGGATGTCACGGGCCCGTCGCCGGTGCCGGGCGCGTCCCCATCGAACCGGCCCGCCTGGCAGCCCATGAACCTGCGGGAGCCGTCGGCCGGGCCCCGGGGGCTGACCGTGTTCGGCGTGACGCTGACCCGGCGGCAGACCGCGATCGGGATCGGCATCCTGGCGGCCCTGCTGCTGCTCCTGATCGTCCTGGTGCCGCTGGCGTTCCGGGACGGTGGCGACGACAACGCGAGCGGCACGAAGGATCCCGCCCCCACGACCAGTGCGGCGGCGCCCGATCAGGCCGCCGGCGGGCAGGCGCCCGAGTCGCCGGCCGCCCCGAGCACCGACGCCGCCGCTCCCCCGGTCAGCAAGCCGCCGGCCAGCAGTGCAGCCGCCAGCAGCGCAGCCGCAAGCAGCGCGCCCGCGAGCAGCGGGTTCAAACTGCCCGCCGGCTGGCGCATGTACGGCGGCGCGGGCACCGGCTTCTCCGTCCCGATCCCCAACGGGGCCACCGTGCAGGCGGGGAACCCCGCGGAGATCCGCATCCAGTTCGACAACCGCCTGCTGATGATCGCCCAGACCGACCGGCCGAAGCCCGACGCGCTCAAGGACTGGCAGGAGCAGGAGCGGGCCCGGTCCGGCACCTCGTACCCGCAGTACCAGCGGGTCGATCTGGCCGAGGTGGACTATGCCATCGCCGAGCAGGCCGCCGACTGGGAGTTCTACTACACGACCGACAGCGGCAACCGGCAGCACGTGCTCCGGCGCAATTTCATCATCAGCCCGAAGAAGGCGTACAGCATCGGCTGGTACGTCTCGCCGGGCGACTGGGAAGCCGGCCGCAAGCAGCTCCAGACGATTTTCGACGGCTTCAAGCCGGCGTAAGACCCACGAGGGCCGGCGCAGGAACCACGAAGGCCCGGCGTAAGACCCACAAAAGAGCGCAGGAACCACGAAGCGGGGCGCGACGGCAACGCAGCGGAAGCGAGCAACGAGCACTAGGCTCGGGCCGTGCGTAAGGTATTGATCGCCAACCGTGGTGAGATCGCCGTCCGGGTCGTCCGGGCCTGCCGCGACGCGGGCCTCGCCAGCGTCGCCGTCTATGCCGACAGCGACCGCGACGCGCCGCATGCCCGGCTGGCCGACGAGGCGTGGGCCCTCGACGGCGAGACCGCGGCCGACACGTACCTGCGGATCGACAAGCTGCTGGAGGCCGCCGCGCGCAGCGGAGCCGACGCGGTGCACCCCGGCTACGGCTTCCTCAGCGAGAACGCCGAGTTCGCGCAGGCCGTCCTCGACGCGGGGCTGACTTGGATCGGCCCGGCCCCGGCCGCCATCCGCGACCTCGGTGACAAGGTGACCGCGCGGCACATCGCGCAGCGGGCCGGCGCGCCGCTCGTGCCCGGCACGTCCGAGCCGGCGTCCGGCCCGGACGAGATCGTCGCGTTCGCCCGCGAGCACGGCCTGCCGGTGGCCATCAAGGCGGCGTTCGGGGGCGGCGGCCGCGGGCTGAAGGTGGCCCGCACGCTCGAGGAGATCCCCGTGCTGTTCGAGTCGGCGACCCGGGAGGCGGTGGCCGCGTTCGGCCGGGGCGAGTGTTTCGTCGAGCGCTATCTGGACCGGCCGCGCCACGTCGAGGCGCAGGTCCTCGCGGACACGCACGGCTCGGTGATCGTGGTCGGGACGCGTGACTGCTCGCTGCAGCGCCGCCACCAGAAGCTGGTCGAGGAAGCCCCGGCGCCGTTCCTGAGCGACGAGCAGCGCGAGCGCATCCACTCCAGTGCCAAGGCGATCTGCCGCGAGGCGGGCTATCACGGTGCCGGCACTGTCGAATACCTGGTCGGCCAGGACGGCACGATCTCGTTCCTCGAGGTCAACACGCGGTTGCAGGTCGAGCACCCGGTCAGCGAGGAGACCGCCGGGCTCGACCTCGTGCGCGAGCAGTTCCGGATCGCCGCCGGCGAGCGGCTGGCGCTCACCGAGGACCCCGCGCCGCGCGGCCACGCGATCGAGTTCCGGATCAACGGGGAGGACGCCGGCCGCAACTTCCTGCCCGCGCCCGGCGCGGTCACCGCGCTGACCTGGCCCGCCGGCCCCGGCGTACGGGTGGATGCCGGTGTCGAGCAGGGCAGCGTCGTCGGCGGGAACTTCGACTCGATGCTCGCGAAGATCATCGTCACGGGCGCGACCCGGCAGGAGGCGCTCGAGCGGGCCCGCCGCGTCCTCGACGAGACAGTGGTCGAGGGCATCGCGACCGTACTGCCCTTCCACCGGCTGGTGGTCCGCGATCCCGCGTTCACCACCGAGCCGTTCACCGTCCACACCCGCTGGATCGAGACGGAGTGGGAGGGCGGCGTCCCGCCCTTCGCGGCGCCGGCCGCCACGGCGGGCGAGACCGCGGAGCGGGAGACCGTCGTGGTCGAGGTGGGCGGCAAACGCCTGGAGGTGCGGCTCCCGGCGGGACTGCGATCCGGTACGGGCTCAGCGCCCGCACCGGTGCGTCCGAGCACCCGGCGCGGTGGGAGCAGGGCGGCCACTACCGCCACGGCGAGCGCGGCCGCGCTGACCGCCCCGATGCAGGGCACGATCGTGAAGGTGGGCGTCGCCGACGGGGACACCGTGGCCGAGGGCGACGTCATCGTCGTGATCGAGGCGATGAAGATGGAGCAGCCGCTGCAGGCCCACAAGGACGGCGTGGTCGGGCGGATCGACGCCACCCCCGG
>CAKUMG010000795.1 GCA_934667465.1 uncultured Actinoplanes sp.
GGCCGGCACCTGCTCGACCCCGGCGCGCATCGCGGCCCGGATCGTCTGCGGGTCCTCCGAGCGCGGGTTGTCGTCGGTGATCACCAGCACGTCGCTCCCGGCGGCCGCGGCCGCGCCCATCGCGGGGCGCTTGCCGGCGTCCCGGTCACCGCCGGCAACGACGCCACCGTCGGCGGCTTGGGCGAATACGTGTTCGGCGGCGGCTGCGGCGCCCGCAACCTCGTGTACGTGAAGGCGGCCACCGGCATCGGCGCCGGCTTCGTCATCAACGGCGCCATGTACCGCGGCGCGGCGGGCACCGCGGGCGAGATCGGGCACATGACCATCAACCGCTCCGGCGGGCAGTGCCGCTGCGGCAACCGCGGCTGCCTCGAGCTCTACGCGGGCGGCGAGGTCATGCTCGGCGAGGCCCGGGCTGCCGGCCGCGACTGGGCCGGCCTGGCCGACCTCGCCGGCGCCGCCACCGCGGGCGACGACCTGGCCCGCACCCTCGTCGAACGTGCCGGCCGCGCGATCGGCGAGGCCCTCGGCGCGGTCGCCGACGTCTACGACCCCGACCGCGTCCTGCTCGGCGGCGACCTGGCCGACGCCGGCCACCTCTTCCTCGACCCGGTCCGCGGCAGCCTCCGCCGCACCGGCCTCCCACGCCCCGCCACCGTCGACGTCCGCCTCGCCGAACTCCGCGGCATGTCCACAGCCCTCGGCGCCGCCGCGATGATCCTCACCCCCGCACCCCCGTCCTGACGCCTGCGCCCCTGCGGTGGGCTGCAGGCGCGGGGGAGATGTCGGATCGAGGCCATACTGTGCCGCTCCCGCGGCGTACGAGCCTAGGGTCGTGACCGTCGAAGGGCCCTCCGGCACATGCGGAAACAGTCCACGACACGAAACGGGGTGGATCCATGCAATCGCACTTCTGGCAGCTCCTCAGCGCCCTCTTCCTGAACTGAGAGCCGCGCTGACCACCGCGAACCAGCGGTGACATCGATCTCGCCATCCCGTGCACCCATCGGCGCACGGGGTGGCGACCCGGAATGCCGGCGGCGCTCTGAAAGCACGCCGCCCCGTCACCCGGCGAGGATCTGCTCGCGGAGGATGTCGGCGTGTCCGCAGTGCTGAGCGAGTTCGCGCAGGACGTGCAGGTAGACCCAGCGCAGCGGAAGAGGCCCCCGCCGATGCCCGCGCAGGACGTCGTCCAGGCCGAGCGGCGCCGTCGCGCGGCGTGATGCGTCGCAGGCCTCGCGGTGGGCCCGCTGGACATCGGCGATCGTGTCGCTGTCGTCCAGGAGGAAGGAGTCGGCCGACACCTCCGGGATGCCCATCGACGTGCGCGAGCGGCCGGAGACGGCCTCGTCGAACCAGACCTTCTCGACGTAGGTCGCGTGTTTCACGAGACCCAGCAGGGTGGTCCGGGAGGGCACCAGGGAACGGCGGGCCTGCTCCTCGGTCAGCCCGTCCAGGCAGTGGTGGAGGGCGTCGCGGTGCTCGTCCAGGAACGCCTCGAACTGGGCGGCGGCCGGGTGCGCGATGACTTCGTCGGCGAACGTGGGCGGGTAGGCAGGCATGGGCGAAGCATCGCAGACCGGGTCAGCCGCCGGGGCCCGTGATGGTGGGGCAGGTGCACGGGTACTTCTCCGCCGCGACCAGGAGGCTCTGCAGATGGGCCCACGGTTGCCGGACGCTTTCGCCGTGGCGGTGGTTGAGGAAGTCGCGCAGGGGTGCGGCGATGTTGACCAGCGGGTGGTGCCAGGCGTCGAGGACGACCCCGCGGTCCACCTGACCGCGGGCGAGGTAGCCGGCGAGGGTGTCGTAGAGTGCGAGCGCGTAGTTGATCTCGTCCCAGCCGGGCTGGCCGAGGCGGGGGAACTCGCCGGCGGCCGCGGCCTGGAAGAGGCGGCGACGACCCGCGGCGGCCTTGGGGTCGATGAGCATCTCGTGGATGCGCTGGAAGGTGGCGTCACGGGCCATGGCCCGCTCGTTGGCGGCGGTGTCCTCGGCGATCTTGCGGGTGGCGTGCAGGTTCTGCCGGGTGGCGGCGATCGAGGACGCCAGGGCGATCAGCGACACGAGCAGCGCGAGGAGGTCCTTCTCCGCCGTCCAGAATTCCATGGTTGTCGATTATCGCTGTTCCCTCAGGACCGTGAGGGCGGCGCGCAGCTCGTCGAGTCCGCGCTCGGTGAGGCGTCCGGTGTCCTCGAGGATGTCCGCGATCTCCGCGAGCCGGTGCAGCGGCGGGTCCACCACGCCGGCGATCAGCTCCAGCACCCCGTACTCGTCGACCGCCCCGAGACTGGTGAGCGCGGCGCCGTGCAGGCCCTCCCTCGCCGCCTTCCAGTCCAGCAGCGCCCGCGCCGGATAGAACTCCGCCCCGGTGTCGGGATCGGTCACTTCGGCATGGTGCGCGAGACAGAGCAGCAGCAAGTTGCCGAAGCTTTCCCGATCGTGTTCGGACATCCCGGCCACGTACCGGGGCGCCTTCGGGTGCAGCCCGTGGATGTGCCCGACGCGGGCGTTGCCCCGGTGCACCCCCGCCCGCACCTCGACCATCACCGGCGACGGGCACGCGGGCGCGTAACAGGTCCCGTTCCCGAGAACCCAGAGCGCGACACGGACCCGCGCGGGAACGTTCACATCGATCACGACAGCAGCTCCCCTGGTCAAGCCCCCCGGTTGAGCCAGCCCCTCGAGCAGACCACCGCCGCTGCGACCTCGCAACCACGCCGCCGAATTCATTCATGCGGCCGAAAGTCACGCCCACGATCACCCGGCCGCGGCCGCACATGTCTACCTCGTGCAGATTGTGCTGGTCGCGGCGTCGACGATCTTCCTGGCGACGGCGGCGTCCACCGCGAATCGCATAGCCACCTCGTTCACCACCCGGGCATCGGGCCTGCCCGGTCGGATGTCGCCGCAAATCTGTGCGCCATAGCGCATGCTCTCGTCGTCCTTCGCGAGACGTTCATCGATCTCAGCGAGCGCCTCCCGATATGTCTCGAGCGTCTCGTCGGAGATCCGCCACCCTGGCTCAAGAAACGCGTTGGACGGGTGCGATTCGACCGGCGTCGCGCTTGTCGGGTACGCCGCGGGCACCGTTCCCGCGTCGGCGCACCCCACGAGCGAGCCGGCCGTCGCCACCGCCACCATCCACACCCGTACCCACATCAAACTCTCCCCTGTGGACGTGACAGCTTACTCAGTGCGGACTGCGGTACGCCGAGCCAGCGCGACGGCACGCCGGCGCACCATCCACGGCACCACGACCGCCCCGATGCCCAGCGCGATCAACGCGGCAGCCCACCACGACAAAGCGGGGATCAACAGCAGCCCGAAGAACAGAAGCGGCACGAACAGCAAGGAATCCAGCACGACATGCTCCGCCGACCACCGCCGCACAGCAGGGAAGGACAGCGCCACGACACCCGTGACCGAGCCGTACAACAGGAACGCGAGAGAACCCAGCACCCACCCGCGCCGATCACCGATCACGTAACCCGCCATGGAGGCGAAAGCCAGAACGTAGGCGATCCGGACGACCTTCGCGGCGACACGGAAACGCGACGGCCGTTCGTGAGCGCTCGACATCGTTGCAGCATGCCGTGAAACGCGGCGTGCCGCATGCCGGAGAGGTCTACAGGTCACGCACGTAGAGCCGTAGCGTCACCGGGGTCCCATCGGGTCG
>CAKUMG010000796.1 GCA_934667465.1 uncultured Actinoplanes sp.
GTCGGGAGACAGGTGTACGTGGTGACGGCTCCGGGGCCGCAGCCCGTGCGCCATGATCGAGGCGAGGTTGTCGCGCGGGGTGCCGTGGAAGAGCAGCGGCGGCGGGTGCACCGGCGGCAGGCCCAGATCCACCTCGACCCGGCGGGAGTGACCCTGGCTGGCCCGGATGCGGTCGACGCCGTCGGGCCCGGTCGCCACGGCGAAGCGGGACTTGTCGTTGCCGGCCACGATCGCGTCGAGCGTGGCGCGGGAGATCCGCAGGGCGGCGAGCAGCTCGGCGACGGGCACCCGGCCCTGCGCGTCGAGGGTGAGGCCGGCGCTCTCCGGCCGGTGGCGCAGCACCATCGCGATGCGCCTGCTCACGCGCACCTGCTCCTTGCTCAGTTCTGTCATAGGCGTAGCTCCATGACCGCAAGGTAGTAGGGGCGGTCCTCGGCGTCGACCGATTTGAGCCGCCACGGGCTGTCCGCCAGCAGGTGGTCGAGCTCCTCCACCGAGCAGTTCAGATAGTCGAACCAGCCGGTCGCCAGCTGCCGGTAGCGCAGTCGCAGCCGGAGCTGGCCGCCGAGCCGCCCCCGCTCCCGGTTGCGCCGGTGATAGGCGACGTGCACCGGGTCGGTGGTGCCGTAGGGGTCGGTGCCCTGCGCGACGATCCGGGCGCCCGGCTTCGCCAGGGCGGCCAGCGCGGCGAGGAAGGCGGGCGCGCGCTCGGGGCCCTCCAACAGGCCCAGGTTGTTGCCGAGCAGCAGGAACGTGTCGTAGCGGGTCGGGGCGCGGGTGTAGTCGTCGACGGTGGTGACGACGGTGTCCCGCAGGCCGCGCTCGCGGGCCACGGCGATCGCGCCCGGGGAGACGTCCAGCCCGGTCACCGCCATGCCCCGGCGCTGCAGCTCGAGGGCCGTCCGCCCGGCGCCGCAGCCGATGTCGAGCACGGCGCCGCGGCAGAGGCGCAGGGCGCGGTGGTCGTGCGGCTGCCACTCGGCGGGCCCGGCGACATAGTGGTCCGCGGGTGCGCCGTTGATCAGGCCGTCGTCACGCTCGATGATCTCGATGACCGGGCGCGGCACGCGGCCACCCGCCAGCGGCCGGGGCCCGACCCCGGTCCGGACGGCATGGGCGTCGCGCACCAGCTCGCCGAAGACGTCACCGAGCTGTGGCTCATCCATGCTTCACATGCTCCAGGGGCAAGTAAAAGGGGGCGATCGCCTTCCCCGGCGCTCGCCCCCATTTTTGTCCCTCGGTCGACTGCGTGGTTCAGTCGCCCTGACGCTGCGCGGGGATCTGCCCCTGCAGCAGGGCGCGAACCTCCGACTCCCGGTAGCGACGGTGCCCGCCCAGCGTGCGAATTGCGCTGAGCTTGCCCGCCTTGGCCCACCGGGTGACGGTCTTCGGGTCGACACGGAACATCGACGCCACCTCGGCCGGCGTTAGTAGCGGCTCAGGATCGTGCGTACGCGATGCCATCGGTCACTCCTCCACAGGTACCTGAAAGACATCGGCCGGGGTCCCGCCGGCCGGTGCGTCTCTCATGGTCCGGCTAGTCCCCGATGTCCGACATGGGCCGAACGGCCGATCGTCCCTAGATAGACGGTTGACCTATGCACGATTTATCCCAGTTTTCTACGCCAGAAAGTGTCTCGTTTGGACCGAAAATCACGCTTCGCGGACCGCCAATTACGAAGAGTATTCGCCTAGAGAGCGGTTTCTCGGGATCTTTTGCCTGGTCACGGAGTTATTGACGACCGTCAGTTGCAGCGCTCGCGCAACTGCACGGCGCGCCAACGAGCGACGATCTTCTCGTACGCCTCCGTCGCCGCATCGGCATCGCCACGTGACAGAGCCGACAGCCCCGCCGCCACCAGTCCGGGTGAATCGTCCCCGTGCAGGTCGTCGTCGCCGAGCAGCCCCGTGAGCCCGCCGTAGTCCAGCTCGACGATCGACCGCGGGTGGAACTCCTCGAGCCAGCGCGTGCCCTCCTCCACCGCCTCGGTGATCGGGGCGTCGCCCAGCGACTTGCGCAGCACGGAGACCCCGCGGTGCGCCCGGCGCCGGGCCTTGGAGATCTCCGTGCGGTAGCGCAGCGTGCGCGGGCCCCCCGACAGGTCGATCTCACGCTCGTCGAGGTCCACGAACACGAACCAGCGCAGCGGGACGCCCCACGTGGCCACCTGCTCGTGCACCCGCGGCACGCCCTGCTCCAGGACCTTGGCCCCGCTGCGCCAGTCGTCGACCACGGCCTTGGCCTGGCCGGCCAGCACGGGCGGCACGAAGGCGTCGGCGAGTACGCCGGGCACCCCGTCGCGGGCGTTCAGGGCGGCCTCGGCGACACGCAGCCGCAGATTCCACGGGCAGACCAGCAGGGTGTCACCCCACTCCATGACATAGGCCTCGTCCGGCAGATCCGGCAGGCGGGTCCAGCCGGCGCCGAGCGCCTCCAGGACGGCGGTGCGCTGCTTGACCGGGCCCTCGACGGGTCCCAGGGCCCGGCCCTCGCGCACGTAGCGGCGCCAGAAAACTTGGCGCTCACGGTCGAAGGCGGTCAGCGGCTCGTAAACACGCAGGTACGACGCGAACAAGGACGGCACGGCGCGATCCTTTCACGAAACGGGGGGCCGTTGACTTCCTGCGCGCGGCGGATTCACCGTCCGGGCGGGGGCATAAGCTCCGGGATGTCCGGCACACCCCGCCGGAGCAGGTGAAGCGCCCCACGAGGGCGGCACAGGCGAGACCCACACAGGAGAGAGCAAGCCATGGGCGTGTTCGTAAGCAGCGACGGCACCGATGCCGCCGGGCACGAGCAAGTCGTCTTCTGCCAGGACCGGCACACCGGCCTGAAGGCGATCATCAGCATCTACTCGACGGCCCTGGGGCCCGCGCTGGGCGGGACCCGGTTCTATCCGTACGAGAACGAGGAGGCGGCCGTCGCGGACGCGCTCAACCTCTCGCGCGGCATGGCGTACAAGAACGCGCTGGCCGGCCTGGACCTCGGCGGCGGCAAGGCCGTCATCTGGGGCGATCCCGCGCTGGACAAGTCCGAGGCGCTGCTGCGGGCGTACGGCCGGTTCGTCGAGTCGCTCGGCGGCCGCTACTACACCGCGTGCGACGTCGGCACGTACGTGCCGGACATGGACGTCATCGCGCGCGAGACTCGCTATGTGACCGGGCGCAGCCCGGAGCACGGCGGCGCCGGCGACTCCTCCGTGCTCACCGCCTGGGGCGTCTTCCAGGGCATGCGTGCCGCCGCTGAGCACACCTGGGGCAGCCCGACCCTGGCTGGGCGCCGGGTCGGCGTGGCCGGCCTGGGCAAGGTCGGCAAATACCTGGTGGGTCACCTGATCGAGGACGGCGCCTCCGTGGTGGCGACCGACGTCAACGAGGCCGCCCTGGAGTGGGCGCGCACCACCTACCCCCAGGTCGACCTCGTGACCGACACGCACGCCCTGATCACCTCCGACATCGAGGTCTACGCGCCCTGTGCCCTCGGCGGCGCGCTCGACGACGACACCGTCCCGGTGCTGCGGGCGAAGATCGTCACCGGCGGCGCGAACAACCAGCTGGCCCACCCCGGCATCGAGAAGATGCTCGAGGAGCGCGGCATCCTCTACGCGCCGGACTACGTGGTGAACGCCGGCGGCGTGATCCAGGTGGCCGACGAGATCGAGGGCTTC
>CAKUMG010000797.1 GCA_934667465.1 uncultured Actinoplanes sp.
TCCCAGGAGCTCGCGGGCCGGGCGGGCGCGGTGAGCAACGAGGCGTGGGCGCGCGCCAACCTCGCGGCGGATGCGCTGGCCGGCCGCAGGCCCGGCCTGCCGTGGGGCCTGATCGCGGGCGCCACGCTGATCGGTGTCGCCATCGGCTGGACCGCGGCCGCCACGGCCCGGGCCGCCGCCGAGCGCCGCGCCGAGAACGAGGAGCTGGAGCTGGCGGAGACCGCGATCGTCGTCACGCCGACCTACGAGAGCTGACCCGCCGCGGGATCTTCGTGGCCGCCGGATGGAGCCCTTTGCCACCCGGCGGCCACGGCCGTGTCCGCCCTCCGGTGACCGCCGGTCCCCCGGTCGGGCGGAGAGCGGGCGGCCGTGCCCGGCTCGCCCCGCTTCGCCGGGGTGAACCGCGACTCCGCCGGGCCGTGGGGTGTGGACACCCGGGCGGGTGGTGTGGCTCACTCTTGGCAGGGCGCGGGCCGGGTGATGAGGTGTCACCTGCGGATGGTCCCGGCGGCCTCCGGTGTACCCGTTCCGCAACCCACCGATCTCGCCGCGGGGCACCACGGCTCTGTACAGTTGTGCGCGGCTCGATGCGAGGGCCGGGTCCGGAAGAATTCGTCGCGACACTCGAGTAGATAGGTCCACTGGGTGCTCAGTTCGGGAAGTCTCCTGGACAACCGCTACCGGTTGGACGAGCGCATCGCCACCGGTGGCATGGGTGACGTGTGGCGGGGCACCGACGTGGTGCTCGGCCGGACGATCGCCGTCAAAGTGCTGCGGACCGCGATGCTCACCGACCCCGAGTTCGCGGCGCGGTTCTACGGCGAGGCCCGGATGATGGCCGCCTTCCGGCACCCGGGCGTCGTGGAGGTCTACGACTACAGCGCCGGCGACTCCGACGACGAGGACCGCTGCGCCTATCTCGTCATGGCCTACGTCGAGGGTGACCCGCTCTCCGCGCGCCTGAAGGACCAGGGCCGGCTCCCCGTCGCCGAGACCATGTCGGTCGTGGCTCAGGCCGCCGACGCCCTGCACGCCGCCCACGAGAACGGCACGGTCCACCGGGACGTCAAGCCCGGCAACCTCATCGTCAAGCCCAACGGCACCGTCATCCTGGTCGACTTCGGCGTGGCCCGCTCCGCGCAGGTCACCAGCGTCACCGGGCTCAACGCGATCGTCGGCACCGCGCTCTACATGGCCCCCGAGCAGGTGGCCAAGGGCACGGTCAGCCCGGCGACCGACGTCTACGCGCTCGGCGCCGTCGCCTACCACTGCATCGCGGGCGTGCCGCCCTTCGACGGCGACAACGCGCTGCAGGTCGCGCTGCGGCACCTCGAGGACGACCCGGAGCCGCTGCCCGAGAGCCTCGCCCCACCCGCCGTCCGCGAGCTGATCAGCCGCGCCATGGCGAAGAACCCGGCGGACCGCTTCCAGAGCGCGCAGGAGTTCGCCGAGGCCGCGCTCGCCGCCGGGGGCGCGCTCGAGTGGCGCTCCCAGACCGGCACCTCCATGACCCGCACGGCGCTGGTCCGCCCGTCGACCACCGGCACCTCGCTGATGGGCCCGGCCACGGGCTCCCGCATGGGCGGCCCGCAGACCGGCGCCCGGCTGGGCGGCGTCTCGGCCACCGGCACCGGCGCACGGCTCGGCGCGCACTCGATGCACGGCCGGCCGCTGCCCGACAGCTCGATGAGCAGCACCGCGCTGACCCGGCCGATGAGCCCCGCCGCGCCGCACCGCATGCCGATGCAGCGCAACCTGCTCGAGGCCGCGCCCCCGCCGGCACCGGCCCGGCCGGCGCAGTCGAAGGGTCAGCTCGCCGTGCTCATCACGGTGATCGCGCTGTTCGTGCTCGCCGGCGGTCTCGCCGTGGCCATCTACATGTCGAGCGACAGCAACGAGCAGCAGCGCACCCCGAGCAACGTCGTCGTCCCGACCGAGTCGGCCACCACCGAGGAGACGGCAAAGCCGACCGAGACGGCCGCCGAGGAGACCTTCCAGGCCCCGCCCCCGCCCGTCGACACCGAGCCGGAGAACGAGGCGCCGGTCCGCCCGAGCCGCTCCAGCAGCCCGACGCCGAGCAAGACCAGCGCGACGCCGACGCCGAGCAAGACCAGCGCGACCCCGACGCCGAGCAAGACCAGCGACTCCCCGCCGCCGGACGAGGAGCCCGAGGACCCGGAGGACCCGCCCACGCCGCCGGACACGGAGACCGGCGAGGGTGGCGGCAACCCCGGCGCGGAGAACGTCGGGGGCTGACGCCCACCCCTGTGGCGATCCGGGGCCCCGATGCGGGAGCTCCACCTGCCGACCGGCAATGTCCCGGCCCTGCGCCCCTGGCGCGGGGCCGGTTCTGCGTGCCCCGCGACTCGCTGACGGCCGCGGCCCGATCCCAGGGAACCGGCGCCGCCGCGTCCACCAGGCATCAGGACCCGGCCGGAGGCGGCTACTCGACTACTCCCCGCAGGCATCCCATATACGCAACGTTGTCACGGAGAGTATTCGGTGTGACGGGGGCCACCGGGGCCCGGAAGATCGCCCGACGTCCCCTCAGGAAGCGGGTTGACCTGCCGATCCGCGTACGGCGTAGCAATGCCCCAGGAGCAGGAGAGCCGCATGCAGGTCAACAGGTCGCACGTCGCCACTACGCTGGGTGTTCTTCTCGGGTGTGCGCTGACCTCGACGATGGTGGTCCGGACGACCGAGGCCGTGCTCAGCGGCACCACCGCCACCCAGCAGAACACCTGGACCACCGGGGGCGCGGCGCTGAGCAACGACGGCGCCGTGTCCGCCAGCGCGGTGTTAAGCCAGGCGAAGGACAACCTTATGGCCGGCGGGCAGAGCGTCACGAAGTGCATCGCGGTCCGCTACACGGGTAACTCCCCGGCGCAGGTCAAGCTGTACGCGACGGGCGTCTCCGGCGGGCTCGCGAGCTACCTCGACCTGCGGATCGAGACGGGCACCGGCTCGGCCAACGACTGCTCCAACTTCACCCCCGCGTCGACGCTCCTGGGCAGCGGCACCGTGGCCGCCTTCGGCTCCGCGAACCGGAACTTCGACACCGGGCTCGGCTCCTGGTCCGCCACCCTGAACCAGACGGTCACCTACAAGTTCAGCGTGACCGTCCAGAACGTCGCCGGCGCGCAGAACGGCACCGCGAACGCGGTCTTCAACTGGGAGGCACAGGCGTCGTGAGCTGGCCCGGCGCCGTCGGCAGGGCGTTGGTCGTCATGGCCGTCACCACCCTGCTGACCCTCACCGCCTGGACGGTGCTGCCGCTGGCCTGGGGCTGGCAGGCGTACACCGTGACCTCGGGCTCGATGGCCCCGCTGGTCCGCCCGGGCGACGTGGTCCTGGTCGACCCGGCCGCGACCGGGGATCCCGCCGTGGGCGCGGTCGTGGTGATCGCGCCGGCCGCCGCCGGGCGGGAGCCGGTCACGCACCGGATCGCCGAGCGGCTGCCCGACGGCCGCTATCGGACACGGGGCGACGCCAACGGCAGCCCCGACTCGCGGCTGGTCCGCGCGGACGAGCTGATCGGCACGACCCGCGCCGTGGTCCCCCTGGCGGGTCTCGTACGCCTGCACGCCGGCCCCGTCCTGCCCGCGCTCGCCGGCCTCGCCCTCGTCGCCGCGGTCCTGCTGGTCCGGCGCCGCCGCACGCCCCCGGCC
>CAKUMG010000798.1 GCA_934667465.1 uncultured Actinoplanes sp.
GGGCGGTGGCGGCTGCCGGGGCGGCCTGCGCCGGATCCGCTGCGGCCGGGGTGATCGCCGTCGGAACCGTGGCGGCCGGTGTGGTGGCGGACGAGGGCGCCGCCGGGTGAGCCGAGGGCGTCGCAGCGGTGGCCGGGGCCGTGGAGGCTGCCGATGTTGCGGGCTGCTCGGTCACCGGCTTGGTGACCGCGGCCGGTGCCTGCGCCGGGACCATCGGCACGAACAGGGCGTACCCCCGCGTACCAGCAGGGATTTGCACCGGAATCGCCCACGCGGTCTCGCCCTCAGCTCCCGGCCAGACCATCGACGGCAGCACATCGGTCGGAGGCATGACCAGCAGTTGCGGCGCCGGCACGGGAGCACCGTCGTCCGGAGCCGGGGGAGCGGCCTTCGGGGGATCGGGCCTGTCTGACGGCAGGTTCGCCACTGCACCCTCCTGAGTTGCTGAGCTCGGTCACGTAACGCCGGGACGGGTCCGTATCGCCGCGACGGTCATCCGGCAGAGTACTCCCGGGCGCAAAACCGGGAAGGCGCAGCGACACCGGCTGCTCCCCGACGACCAGCTGGCTGCACCGGACCCGGGTCAGTGGTTCGGTGGCCCGTTCGGGGCGGTGGTCCTGCCCGGCGGCGGAGAACGGCGGCCCCGGTCACCGGTGCCCGGGGCCGAGGGCGGCGCCGACGAGCAGGAAAGCGGGTGTGACAGGCGTGGGAGAGCCGGACAGGTGAAGGGTATGGACCCCGAGGCGGCACCGATATGAGCGAACCCGATGGCGGCGCACGCGCGGAGCGATTCCGCCGGCTGCACGCCGAGACCTATCCCGACCTGTTGCGCTTCGTCGAGCGCCGGGTCCTGCCCGGCGACGGCGAGGACGTCGTCGCGACGGTGTTCCTGACGGCCTGGCGCCGCTTCGACGACATCCCCGCCGATGCCCGGCCCTGGCTGTTCGGCGTGGCCCGCAAGGCCATGGCGAACCGCACCCGGGGCCTGCTGCGGCGCCGGGCACTGGAAGTCCGGCTGCTGGCGGAGCCGCCGGACGGGCAGCCCGACGACACCACCGGTGTGGTCGCACGGGTCGACCTGGAGTCCGCGTGGCGGTCGTTGCGTCCCGCCGATCGCGAGGTGCTCGCGCTGGTCGCGTTCGACGGGCTGACCGCCGAGCAGGCGGCAACCGTGCTGGGCTGCCGCCGGTCGACCTTCGCCATGCGCCTCGGCCGGGCCCGGCAACGTCTGCAGGCCGCCCTGGCCACCACACCGCGCGCGCCCGGCTCCCCGCAAGAACCAGCGCGTGACTCCGGTAAGAGTCCGGCGGGCGGGGTCGGGAAGAGCTCGGCGCACGCGGTCGGCGAGAACCGAGCACATACCTCCCGGGAGAACCGGGCGCACGACACCGAGGAGCAGACATGGGCCCGCGCATGAACGACCTCGAGCAGTTGAGTCCGCTGGACCCGGCGCGCGGACGGGAACCCACCACGATGGAGCTGACCCGCTCACGGGCGATGCTGGAACGGGTCATTGCCGGGGAGGCCGGCCCCGCGGCGCCACGGGTGTGGCGCAGGCTCGCGGTGGGCGTGGCGGTAGTGGCCGCGGGTGCCGCAGCGGCGGTGACGGTCCCCTCGCTGCTGCCGGGCACGGCGGGGCAGGCGCTGGCCTCCTGGACCGCGTCGCCGGGGTCGCTCACCGGGGAGCAGGTCATGCCGCAGGCCCGCGCCTGCGCCGGCAACGGCCGGGGCGGTGCCTCGACGGCCGACCCGGCGGACGTGCTGCTGGCCGAACAGCGCGGCCTCGCCACGTTGCTGATCATGGAGAAGGACAGCGGCACGATCGACCTGTGCCTCAGCGCGGGGCCCGGCAAGGACGAGCAGCTCGCCTCGATGAGCCTGGCCGGAGGTCCGCTGCCGGCCCCGCCCGCGGGCACGGTCACCCTGGAGACGATGAGTTCCGTCGGTACCGGGGGGCTGCTGTGGACCGGGGAACGGTGGCGGTCGAACGTCGTGGGCCTGGCGGGCGCCGGGGTGACCCGGGTCGACGTGCGGCTCGACAGCGGCGAAAACCTGCAGGCCAGTGTGAAGAACGGCTGGTGGGCGGCGTGGTGGCCGGGCCCCGAGGGCGGTGAGGCCGACGGAATGACCGTGATCGTGCACACCGCCGACGGCACGACCAGCCACCGGGTCGGCGACCTGCCGTAGCTGCACCCGGACCCCACCGCGGGACCCGCCCCCGGCCGCACGCCTGACGCACACGGGCGCACGGCCGGGGGTGGGCGCTTACGCGGCGTCGTCGTGCGAGGAGTGGGTGCCGGTGGACATGAGGGTGAGCAGGTGGTTGCGGGTCAGGTCGGCCGGCAGGCCCTGCCAGATGATCCGGCCCTTGCGCATGACGACGAGCCGGTCGGCCAGCGCGTAGAGCTCCTCCACGTCGTCGGAGACCACCAGCACGGCAGCGCCGCCGCCGGCCTGGTCGTGCAAGAGCTGCTGGATCTGCGCCTTGGTGCCGACGTCCACGCCGGCGGTCGGCTGGTCGATGACGAGGATGCCGGGCCGGGCGGCGAGGGCCTTGCCGAGCAGGACCTTCTGCTGGTTGCCGCCGCTGAGCGCGCCGGCGTCGAGGTCGGTGCGGGCGGGGGAGATCTGCAGGTCGGTGACGGAGCGTTCGGCCAGCTGCCGGACCGCTCGCCGCGGCACGTACGCGGCCGTGCCGAGGTGGCTCTGCAGCGCCATCAGGCTCAGGTTGGCGCTGATCGGGCTCTGCATGCTCAGGCCCTGGTGTTTGCGGTCCTCGGGGATCAGGGCGATGCCGCGGGCGATCGCGTCGCGGGGGCTGCGCAGCCGGACCACCTCGCCATCGACGGTGAGGTGGCCCTCGGTGGGCTGGTCGGCGCCGGCGAGCACCCTGGCGAGGCGGGTGCGTCCGGAGCCGACCAGGCCGGCGACGCAGACGATCTCGTGTCTGCGCAGCGTGAGGGTGACGTCCCGCAGCCGCGGCCCGGCGCTGAGCCCCACCGCTTCCAGCGCGACCGGGTGGTCGCCGGCCCGGCTGGTGCGGGCGTCGTTCTCGAGCCGGTCCTGCAGTTCGCGGCCGAGCATGAGCTCGGCCATGTCCTGCAGGGAGAACTCGGCGGTGGGTGCGGTGCGGGCGACCCGGCCGTTGCGCAACACGGTGAGGTCGTCGGTGATGCCGCGTACCTCCTCGAGGAAATGGGAGATGAACATGATGCCGACGCCGCGGTCCGACAGCGTCCGCATCGTGGTGAACAGCCACTCGCGTTCGAGCTCGGACAGCCGGGCGGTCGGTTCGTCCATGACGAGAACGCGGGCGTCCTGGGCGAGCGCCTTGGCGATCTCGATGCGCTGCATGACGGCGGGCCCGAGGTCACCGACGACGGTGTCGAGCGCCGTGCCGGTGTCGATGGTGATCTCGTCGAGGACCTGCGCCGCGGTGGCCCGGGTGACCTTCGCGCTGTAGCCGATGCCCGGCTTCTCCCGGCCCAGCAGCAGGTTCTCCGCGACCGTCATCGACGGGACGAGGCTGAACTCCTGGTGGATGACGGCGAGGCCCTGCCGGCGGGACTGGCGGGGGTTCTTGAGCGCCACCGGGGTGCCGCCGACGCGGATCTCGCCGGTGTGGTCGGGGTAGAGCCCGGCCAGCGTCTTGACCAGGGTGGAC
>CAKUMG010000799.1 GCA_934667465.1 uncultured Actinoplanes sp.
GCGCCGTGGTCACGACGCGGTTGTCCAGCGTGCCCATGCAGCTCGGGATGCCGACGGCGGCGAGCACCGCGGCGAGCGGCGGGGTGCGCCGCGGCGCCACCGAGGGCGCCTCGTGTTCCAGGACTGACATCCGAGTACTCCTCGACGAAGACAATGTTGTTATCGAATGATAACTAGCGTTGAGCATCGACTGATTACTTGTCAAGGCATCCGCTGATAACATCTGGGGGTGCCCAGGTCCCGTCTCACCGCCGAGGAACGCCACCGGCAGGTCGTCCAGGCCGCCGTCACCGCCTTCACCGAGGGCGGCTACGCCGGCACGACCACCGATCAGGTGGCCCGCCTCGCCGGGGTCTCCCAGCCGTACGTCATCCGTCTGTTCGGGGGCAAGCAGAAGCTCTTCATCGCGGCCCTCGAGTACGCCTGCGGCCGGGTCGAGGAGCAGTTCCGCGAGGTGGCGCGCGACGACCCGACGCTGCCGGCGCTCGGCGGGGCCTACGAGGCCCTGCTCGCCCAGCGCGAGGTCATCGCGGTGCTGCTGCACGGATTCGCGGCCGGCGCCGACCCGGCGATCGGCCCGGTCGTGCGCGAGCTGTTCGGCCGGATCTACCTCGCCGTCCGCGAGCTGACCGGCGCGAGCGCGGCCGAGGCCCGCGACTTCCTCGCCACGGGCATGCTGCTCACCGTCCTCGGCTCGATCCAGGTCATCGGCCCGCACGCCGTCCCGCCCGCAGGCTGGTCCGCCGACCTCCTGGGCGCCTGGTACGAACCCGCCGGGGAAACCGACTGATCAAGCCCGCCGACCGATCAGCTCACGGCATGTTGTGCCGCAGCGAGACCGGCTCCCGCCAGCCCAGCATCGCCTCGGTCATCCGGACCGCGTCGACAGCCGCGCGCACGTCGTGCACCCGGACGATGCGCGCGCCGTTCAGGATGCCGAACACGACGGCCGCGAGGGTGCCCGCGAGCCGGTCCTGCTGGGCGGCGCCGAGCGTCTCGCCGATGAAGTCCTTGTTGCTCACCGCGGACAGCAGCGGATGCCCCAGGTCGGCGATCTCGCGCAACCGGCGGGTCAGCTCGAGCGTGTGCAGCGTGTTCTTGTTGAGGTCGGGGCCCGGGTCGAGGATCAACTGCTCGTCCCGTACGCCGTGCGCGCGCGCCACCTCCGCGCGCTGCTCCAGGAACGCGGTGACCTCGGCGGTCACGTCGTCGTAGGCGGGCGCGGGGAACGCGGTCCGCGGCGGCGCGAGGCTGTGACAGATGACCAGGCTCGCGCCGGTGCCCGCGACCGCCTCGGCCATGGCCGGGTCGCGCAGCCCGGAGGTGTCGTTGATGACCCCGGCGCCGGCCTCGATCGCCCGCCGGGCCACCTCCGGACGGTACGTGTCCACCGACACCACGGCCAGCGGGTGCGCCGCCTCGACCACGGGCAGCACCCGGTCGAGCTCCTCGGCGACGGACACGTCCGGGCCCGGTGCGAAGGGCACCCCGCCGACGTCGATCCAGTCGGCGCCCGCGTCGGCCGCGGCCCGTACGGCGTCGATCGCCCGCTCCAGCGCGAACGTGCGGCCCCGGTCGTGGAAGGAGTCCGGGGTCCGGTTGACGATCGCCATGACCGCGACCCGGCGGGCGAAGTCGAACGACCGCCCGCCGATCGTCCGTTGTGCGCCGATCAGCGGGGGCTCGTAGGAGGTCACCGCGCGAGCGTAGCGCCGTGACCAGGTTCGTGATGCCGGGACCCCGTACGGACGGATCTGCGCGTTCCGGCTTTCCGGCCGGGGCTTCCGATGATTGATTGCGGCGATCTAAGGTGCAACGTGTGACGGATTCGGGACTCGCGGTGGCCGACCTGCGAGGACCGGCGTGGTATTTGTGGTGGCTCGTCCGTCGGCAGAAGCGCAGAGTCGCGCTGGGTGCACTCTTCGGGTCGGCGTGGATGGTGGGGCTGACGCTCCCGCCGTACCTCCTCTCGCAGGCCGTCGACCACGGCCTGGAGCGGCGCGACCCGCCCGTGCTGGCCGGGTGGGTGGCCGTGCTCTTCGCCGTCGGCGCCGCGAACGCCGCGCTGGCCATCCTGCGGCACCGGACCATGACGCAGATCCGGATGGACGCGGCCTACCGCACCGTGCGCGCGGTCCTCGCGCACGCCACCCGCCTCGGCGCCGCCCTGCCCCGGCGCGCCGGGACCGGCGAGGCGGTCACGGTCGGGATGACGGACGCCTGGGTGCTCGCGCAGGCGCTGACCGCGACCGGGCCCGGGCTCGGCGCCGTGCTCGCGTACGTGGTCGCCGCCGCCCTGATGTTCGAGATCTCCCCGCCGCTGGCCGTCGTCGTGCTCGCCGGGATGCCGGTGCTCGCCCTGGTCATGGGGCCGATGCTGCGCCGGCTGCAGCGCGCCGGGCTGCGCTACCGGGAACGGCAGGGCGTGCTGGCCGAGCACCTGCTCGACATCGTCGGCGGGCTGCGCGTGCTCAACGGGCTCGGCGGCAAGGACGTGTTCGCGGGCCGGTTCCACCGCGAGTCGCGCGCCCTGGCGGCCGAGGGCTACCGGGTCGGCGCGGTGACCAGCTGGATCCAGGCGCTCGGCGTCGGCCTGCCCGCGCTGTTCCTGGCCGTGGTGACGTGGCTGGCCGCGCGGATGGCCGCCGCCGGCAGCATCAGCGCGGGCGAGCTCGTCGCGGTCTTCGGGTACGCGGCGATGCTCTCGGTGCCCGTCGCGTTCTTCATCGAGGGCGGCTTCGACCTGGGGCACGCGCTGGTCGCGGGGCGGCGCGTGGTCGCGTTCCTGCGGCTGCCTGCCGACCCGCGGGGCGAGCTTCCGGCCCCGGCCGGCCCGGCGGAGCTGTGGGACCCGGAGTCCGGGGTGGTGGTGCCGCCCGGCCGGTTCGTGGCGCTGGCCACCGCGCGGATGGCCGACGCCGCGGCGGTGGTGGACCGGCTCGGCGGCCCGGACGGCACGCCGCCGGGCCCCTTCGCCGACGTCACCCGCTCCGACGCCGCCTTCCGCGCCTTCCTGCACGGCCTGCCCGGCGTCGACCAGGTCGGCGCCGAGAACCGGGTGAAGGTGCTGGGCACCCGCTCGATCAAGACCACCGCCAAGGCGTGGGCGATCGACACCGCCATCTCGATGGTCGACCTGACCACGCTGGAGGGCTCGGACACCCCGGGCAAGGTCCGGTCGCTCGCCGCCAAGGCCCGCCGTCCCGACCCCGAGGACCCCGGCTGCCCGCCCGTCGCGGCGGTCTGCGTCTACGGCGACCTGGCCGGGGTGGCGAAGGAGGCGCTGGCCGGCACCGGCATCAAGGTGGCCGCCGTCGCCACCGCGTGGAGCGCCTACTGGGCGGCGATCTACGGCGGGGACGCGATCGCCGGCTACGCGCAGGTGCGGGTGGGCGCCACCCCGGCCGGCGCCACGGACTTCTCCCCGCTCCCGGGCGAGGACGGGCCCCCGCTCCTCCTCCCGCCCGTCCTCTCCCCTGAAGTCCCAGCCGTCATCGACCAGCACCCGCCGCTCGCGCTCGAAGCGCGACGACTCGTTGCTGATCGCCCCCCGGCCTTTCAGGGCGGTGCGCCGGATTTCTTCCATGCTGCCAGGATAAACCCGGAAAACATGAACATAAAGTGAACATTTGCGTGAAAGCGGCAGAACCATAGCCAAAATC
>CAKUMG010000800.1 GCA_934667465.1 uncultured Actinoplanes sp.
CGCCAGCAGCGGTCTGCGGCTCGAGCGCCCGGATCTGGCCGAGGGCCCGGCGACGATGGGCACCCTGACGATCGACCGGCCCGAGGTGATCAACAACAACGATGTCGCGGTCTCCGTCGCCGACGTCTACCGGGCGGGCTACGTGAACCTGCCGGGCGCCGCGGGTCAGTACACCGCGGCGGGGGAGAAGCTGGCCTTGTGCGAGCCCTCCGGCGCGGCGAGGCAGTACTTCCCCCGCTCCGTGCCCGCGTTCGTGGCGGCCCGGGACGAGCTCGGGGGCATCTTGCGCACCACCGCCGAGTCGCTGAGCGCCTGCGGCAGCGCCCTCGTGGCTACCGCCGAGGGCTACCAGCTGACCGACGAGGAGTCCGCCACCTACACCAACCTGGTCGGCGCCCTTGTCCAGCCGCAGGCCGACCCGGAGCCGACCCCTCTGCGCGGCCCAATTTGATCCGTCCCGCCCAGCGGAGACGCATCCTAGTCAACAAACTAGCCTCCTAGGATGCGCTAAGGGGTGTGCGGCAGCGGGCACAACGAAACCGCGAGGGTCAGGGGGTGAAGCGGTACCCGATCCCCGGCTCGGTGATCAGATACCGCGGCCGGCTCGGATCCGGCTCGAGCTTGCGCCGCAGGTTCGCCAGGTGCACCCGCAGATACCCGGTCTCGTTCTCGTAGGCGGGCCCCCACACCTCGCGCAGCAGCTGCTTCTGCGCGACGAGCTTGTCCGGGTGCCGGGCGAGCACCTCGAGCATGTGCCACTCGATCGGGGTGAGCCGCACGTCGCCGCCGTCGGTGGTGGTGAGGCGTTTGGCGCTCAGGTCGATGGTGAAGTCGGCGGTGGTGACCGTGGCTGCCTCGGGCTGGGGGGCCGCGCGGCGCAGGGCGGCGCGGATGCGGGCGAGCAGCTCGTCGAGGCCGAAGGGCTTGGTGACGTAGTCGTCGGCGCCGGCGTCGAGGGCCTGGACCTTGCCGGCCTGGTCGTCGCGGGCGGACAGGACGATGACGGGGACGCTGGTCCAGCCCCGCAGGCCGCGGACCATGTCGACGCCGTCCATGTCGGGCAGGCCGAGGTCGACGATGGCCAGGTCGGGTGGGGTGTGCCCGGCGATCGTGAGCGCCTCGGTGCCGTCGGCGGCGGTGTCGACGTCGTACTTGCGCGCGGTGAGGTTGATCCGCAGGGCACGTCGTAGCTGGTCGTCGTCGTCCACGACGAGGATGCGGCTCACGCAGCCATTGTGCCGTACCGTCGCCCTAGGCTTTTAACTAGGTTCCTAGGATGACCCAGAGGGTGTGCGCCGGGCCGCGGGGGAGGCGCGAGCTGTTTCAAAGCGGAGCCCTTCGGGCACCAATTGACCAAGAGCAAACAAAAAGACCTGAAGGAGCCGACCATGAGCCTCACGGACAAGATCAAGAACAAGGCCGACGAGCTCGCGGGCAAGGCGAAGCAGGGCCTCGGCGACGCCCGTGACGACGAGCGGATGATCGCCGACGGGCAGCGCCAGGAGTCCGCGGCCCGCACCCGCCAGGCGGGCGAGCACATCAAGGACGCCGGCCGCGACGTGCGCGACGCCTTCCGTAGCTGATCCAGCAGACACAAGAACCCCCGGAGCCCATGAGGCCCCGGGGGTTCTTCGCGACTAAACCGTCTGGGAGCGCCACCAGTCCTGCCCGGCGCGGGGCAGCGTGTCGATCGGGTCGTAGTAGGCGTACAGCTTGGTCAGCGCGTCGGGGTCGCCGGCCTCGATGCTGGTGCGGTAGTTCTTGGTCCAGTAGGAGATGCCGTGCTCACGGTCGTACTCGGCGACCATGTGGACCCAGCGTTTGCCGACGTAGGGGACGTCGCAGACGATCCGCGGGGTGGCGTATCCGGGCAGGTAGCCCATGATGTCGTGCTGGAGTTCCTGGGCGTACCAGACGGGGACGCGCCAGTGTTCGGCGTGCGGGATCATGTCGCACATGTAGAAGTAGTACGGCGTGATGCCGGTTTCTCCCTGGAGCGCGAAGCACAGGTCGAGCAGGTCCTCGGTGCGGGCGTTGACGCCGCGCATGAGCACACCCTGGTTGCGGACGTCGCGGACGCCGGCGTCGAGCAGGGCGCGGGTGGCCTCGGCGACGAGCGGGGTGAGCGAGTTGGCGTGGTTGACGTGGGTGTGGACGGCGAGGTTGACGCCGCGTTCGCGGGCGGTGGTGGCGATGCGTCGCATGCCGTCGAGGACGTCGGGTTGGAGCCAGTGCTGGGGTAGTCCGGCGAGGGCTTTGGTGGCGAGGCGGATGTCGCGGACGGTGGGGATGTCGAGCAGGCCGGCGAGGTAGGCCTCGAGCTGGCGGAACGGGACGTTGGCGACGTCGCCGCCGGAGACGACCACGTCGCGTACGCCGGGGTGGGCGCGCAAATAGGACAAATGCGCAGCGTGTCGGTCGACCGGCTTGAGCGCGAGTTTCAACTTGAGAACCGTTGGCGTGCTGTTGCCGACGAGGTCCATGCGGGTGCAGTGGCCGCAGTATTGCGGGCAGGTGCTGAGGAGCTCGGCGAGGACCTTGGTGGGGTAGCGGTGGGTGAGGCCTTCGGCGACCCACATGTCGTGTTCGTGGAGGGAGTCGCGGCTGGCCATGGGGTGTGAGGGGTGGTCGGTGCGGCGGTCGGTGTGGAGGGGGAGCATGTAGCGGCGGATGGGGTCGGCGCGGAGGGTGTCGGTGTCGTCGGCGTGCATGGTGTTGAGCATCTGTGGTGGGACGAGCATGGTCATGGTGGCGGTGCGGGCCTGGTCGGTGGCGAGGTCGTCGTAGAAGGTGTCGTCGGCGAGGTGGCCGAGGACGTCGCGGAGCTGGCGGATGTTCTTGATGCAGTGGGCGCGTTGCCATTGGGCGGTTTCCCATTGGTCGCGGGTGACGTGGCGCCAGCCGGGGAAGCGGGTCCAGTCGGGTTCGTGGAGTGTGTGGCGGGTGTAGGTGTAGGGCTGGAGTGTGCTCGTCATGACCGCCTCCAACATTGAGTTTTTCTTCCGTGAGCCGCAGATTACTGGAAATCCTCCGGCGGAGAGAATATTCTGCCGTAAGTTTTATCGTCGGAGGTGGATGCGGTGTTCGACGTGTGCGGCGCGCCGGCGCTGACCGCCCGGGTGGTGGGCGGCTACGACCGGCCGGTGGTCGCGGTGATCGGCGCTTCGGGTAAGTCGGGTTCGCTGTCGCTGGTGGCGGCCCGGCGTGCGGGTGCGGGCCGTACCGTCGGGGTGTGTCCGGACGAGACGGAGGCGGCGCGGCTGCGGGCGTCCGGCCTGGCCGACGAGGTGGTGGTCGCGGACGCCCGGGCGCCGATCGGCGGTGTGCGTGCGGACGTGACCGTGGTGTGCGTGGACGTGCCCGGGTGTGAGCATGCCGCGATCCTGGCCACCCGGGACGGTGGCACGGTGGTGTTCTTCTCGATGGCGACCAGTTTCACCGCGGCGGCGCTCGGCGCCGAGGGCCTGGCCGCGGACGTGACGCTGCTGATCGGCAACGGGTATGTGCCCGGTCATGCCCGGATGGCGCTGGACCTGGTGCGCGCCACGCCGGGGCTGCGGCGGCTGTTCGCGCAGCGGCTGCGGGCAGACTGAGCGGCATGACGACTGACGAGATCCTCTACCGGGGCGGGACGGTTCACTCGGCCGCCG
>CAKUMG010000801.1 GCA_934667465.1 uncultured Actinoplanes sp.
CCGCCGCGGTGCGCTTTCAGCAGTGCCCGGTCAGGATTAGCACCACGTCGTTGGCGGGAGTCGCCCAGACGCCGCCGGTCCAGAGCATGGTGCCGCGGGGTCGCGGGGTGTCGCTGACCAACGCGCCGCGCACCTCGTCCCACGCGCCCCGGGCGTCATCGCCGTCACACCAGTCGAGCCGGCCGCCGCCGTAGTCGTAGAGGACCAGCGGTGTTCCCGCGGCGATCAGGGCGTCGGCCTCCCGCCGCTTGATCCGGCTCGACCGGCGGGTGAACGTCGCCCCGGCCGGCCCCCGCAGCACCCCCTCGGCCACCGAGTCCCACTGCGCCGGCGCCAGGCTCGTACGCATGACTCAGCGAACCTCGGCGACGCCGCACCGGCCCAGGCCGGCGGCGCGCACGAGGGTGTGCCGCCGAACCGCGACCGGCCGGCCCGGGTGGTCCAGCCGGGCCCGCAGCCGGGACACGGCCGCCAGGACGTCGCCGCGGTGGCGTGCCGACTTCAGCCACGCGGGCAGCCGCTCGATCATGGACATCGAGCAGCCGCCGTACGGGCCCCGCTCCCGCAGGCCGGCGGTCACGAACTCGGCCAGCAACCCCAGGTGCGCCCCGTTGTAGGCCCACAGCCGGTGCCCGCGCACGGTCGCCGTCAGCCACAGCGGCTGGAGGAAGAACGGATCGCGCGCCGCCCCCCACAGCGACCGCCGGTGGGGCGCCCGCCAGTCCCGGGCGAGGCCGCACGCGGGGCACACCAGCCGCCGTGGCGCGGTCATCGGTGAGTCGTCGTCGCCCCCGGTGACGACCACGCGGGCATGGGCCGTGCACCGCGGGCACTCCACGTCGATCGGCTCGCGCGCGAGGTTGTACATCGAGTAGTACGACGTCGGATCGCGGAACCGTGCCGCTTGCGCCCCCATGCCGCGCACGCTATCGCGGTCCCCCGGTGATCACGAGCCGATTCCGCGCCGCGGAACGTGTCACACCCGCGCGGTACGGTCTGCGGCCTGAGGATCGGGAAGGCGGGATGTCGGCGGTGACCAGGGGACGCAAACCCGTAGTGATCGAGGGGCTGAGCTGCGCCGATCCGACCGTGATGGCCTGGCGCGACGGCGAGCGGGGCCGGTGGTGGTCGCACGCCGCGGCCCTCGATCACGGGCGGGAGCAGGACGACTGGCCGCTGGCCGTGACCCGCGCCGACACGCTGTCCGATCTGGCGCCGGAGCAGGTTCCGTGGCTGATCGCGAAGGGGCCGGAAGAGCCGGCCCGGGCGCTGCTGGGCGCGTCCGGCTTCCGGCTCCTGTGGCACCGGCAGCGGGCCGACCTGGGCCGGGTGGCGGTGGCCCGGTTCGAGCTGGACGCCGAGGCGTACGCGTTGAGTCAGGCCGGAGAGGACGCCGACCGCCTCGGCCACCTGGTGCTGCCGTTCCGCGGGCCGGGTGTGGCCACGCTGGTGGCGGGCTGGCTGCAGCATCACGGGTCGGCGCGGCTGTGGGCCCGGCTGTGGCTGTGCCGGCACGGCGAGGCTGCGGCGCGGGCGCTGATCCCGGCCGCCGTGGGCCGCCCGGTCCAGGCCCGTCAGCACGCGGAGCAGGCGCTGCGGTTCCTGTCGGCGAGCGGTCACGGCCCGATCCTGATCAAAACCGCCGAGGGGTACGGGCCACAGGTGCGCGCCCTGGTCGAGGCACTGCTGGCCGGCGCACCGGCGGCCCCCGCGCGCACCGGCCGGACCCCGGCGTGGATGCTCCCGGAGAGCCTGCCGCAGCTGCGGGCGCGCGACGGCGCGGTCATGCCGGAGGACCACGTGGCCCGGCTGATCACCGCGCTGTCCGGGTCGTGCCTGGACGACGCGCCCGAGCCGGCTCCCGGCGACCCGGACACGCCACTGGCCGTGGAGTCGTCGGCGGCCGCGCAGCCGATGATCCGCCCGGCCGCGCCGGCGACCCGGGAGCTGATCGACGCGGCAGGGCCGGCGAGCCTGGCAGCGTTCGGGCGGGCGCTGCTCGACGGCTGGGTGGCAGCGAACATGCCGCCCGCCCAGGCGTGGGTCGTCGTCGCGCAGGCACACATCGGAGACGACGACACGGTCGAGGCGCTGGCCCCGCTGGTCCAGTCGTGGCCGGCGAAGAGCCGTCACGCGCGGGCAGCCGAGGGATACGCGGTGCTCGCCCACCTGGGCACCGACACGGCGCTGCGGCACTTCCTGGCGATCGAGGCGAACATGGCGGGCGGGCCGACGAACGACCGCGCCTCCACCTACCTCGCGCAGGCGGCCACCGCCCGCGGGCTGACTGTCACCCAGCTCACCGACCGGCTGGCGGTCACCCACGAGCTGCCGGGCGAGCTGGTGCTGCTGGCCGAGATCTCACCGGGCGTGCCGACCGCCGAATACCGGTACCGGTCCGGCGACGAGTTCCGGGTCACCGAGTTCTGGGTCGACCGGCGGGAGTCCGACCACTGGCAGCGGGAACGGCGCACCCCGATCGGCGCCGCCGACCCGGCCGCCCTGTCCGAACTGCTCGCCGCGCTGCGTCAGGTGACCCACTGATGAGGCCGATCATCCACCGTTGGCAGCTCCCATCAGGGGAGGGTGAGGACGATCTTGCCGCGGACGTGGCGGGCTTCGATGAGGCGGTGGGCTTCGGCGGCTTCCGAGAGGGGGAGTTCGCGGGCGATTTCGACGCGGAGGCGGCCCGCGGTGGCGAGGGCGCCGACGGTCTCCAGCATGGGGCCGTCCGGCCGTACGAAGACGTAGTGTCCGCCCTGGTCCTTGACCGCGGGGTCGACGATCGAGGCGTGGCGGGCCGGGTTGCGGACGAGGGTGGGCGACTGGGTGAGAGCGCTGCCGCCGACCAGGTCGAGGGCGGCGTCCACCCGGCCGTCCCCGCCGGCCTCGGCCGCGACGAGGGAGGGCAGGTCGTCGCCGTACGGCAGGGGGATGCAGCCCAGGCCGCGGAGGAAGTCGTGGTTGGTGGGGGACGCCGTGCCGATGACGCGGGACGCGCCGAGGGCCCGGGCGATCTGGACGGCGAGGTGGCCGACACCGCCGGCGGCCGCGTGGACGAGGACGGTGTCGCCCGGGCCGACGCCGAGAGCGGTCAGGGCCTGGTAGGCGGTGAGGCCGGCCAGCGGGAGGCCGCCGGCTTCGGGGAAGGTCAGGGCGGCGGGCTTGTGCGCCACGGCAGGCTCGGCGACGGTCACCAGTTCGGCGTACGTGCCGTGTTGGATCGTCTCCTTGCGGGCGTACGCCATGACCTCGTCGCCGGGCTGGAAACGGGTGACCGCGGGGCCGACCGCGTCGACCACGCCGGCGACGTCCCAGCCGGGGATGAGCGGGGTGTGGTGCGGGTAGGCCTGCTGGAGCCCACCGGCGCGGATGCCGGCGTCGACCGGGTTGACGCCGGCGGCGTGCACGCGGACGCGGACCGAGTCGGGGCCGACCGGCGGGTCGGGGAGCTCGCGGAGCTGCAGGACACCGGCGTCGCCGTACTCGTCGAGAGCGATAGCTTTCATGATCTTCGCGGTGCCCGGGAGGGCAGGGCGGAAACCATCTTCGCGGCGCCCGGGAGAACGGAGCGGAAGCTGTTGCGGTGCCCGGCAGGGCGGGGCGGAAACCATCTTCACGGCGCCCGGCAGGGCGGGAAG
>CAKUMG010000802.1 GCA_934667465.1 uncultured Actinoplanes sp.
CAACCCGGTCCGCGCGGCCGACCCGCGTACGGCGTACTTCTCGATCATGAACGACGGCGGCCCGGCGGCCGACCCGTCGGCAAACGGCTCGCCCCGGGTGTGAGCAGCCCCGGGCGCGACGACGAGGCGGTGGCGATGTCCCGGAGTGTGATCACATGACGGTGACCGCCTCCGGGGCCCGCCGCCGCGAGCGTTTCCGTCCTTTTTGGGCGGTGCGCCCGGCCAGTGATCTTGGAACCCTTCCGGGTGTTTGCTGTGTGTTACATGACTGCTGCGTTGAGTGCGAAGATGCGCCTTGAACTGCAGTTACTCACCGTTGTCGCCCTGTCAGGAATCCGACAGAAGTTGCGTGGAGTTAACATAAACCGGGCAAGATGCCGCCCGTGACCCCCGCGTTGGAGCCGCTCCGCAGGATTGCGGCATATGCAGTCGCGACCGACCCGCTCGGCCGCGTCCTTCTGGTCCGGGCATCGACCCGCTCCGGCACCCCCGGCGTGTGGTCCCTGCCCGGTGGCGCCGTCGACCACGGCGAGGACCCGAACCACACAGTCGTCCGCGAGACCGCTGCCGAGACGGGCCTCTCCGTCGCCGTCACCGGGCTCCGCGACGTCCTGGCCGACATGAGATCGCTGCCGCACCGTGGCGTCACGATCCACACCGACCGGCTGATCTACGCCGTGTCCGTCCGGGGCGGGACCCTGGTGGACCGGGTCGGTCAGCCCACCGACATGGTCCGCTGGCACACGCTGGCGGAGGCCGGCCGGCTCCGGCTCCGGCCGTTCACGGCTGCCGCCCTCGGGCTGCCCGCCGCCTCCGCCGACCTGCGGCCCGAGGAGGTGCCGGACTTCCCGTCGTTCTACGCCTACCCCGGGCCGGACGGGCTGCACCGGTCGCAGCGCTTCGCCGCGTACGCGATCGCCACCGACCCGTACGAGCGGGTGCTGCTCACCCGGATCGCGCCGGGCTATCCCGGGGAGGGCCGCTGGCACCTGCCCGGCGGTGGCACCGACTACGGCGAGCAGCCCGGCACCGCGCTGATCCGCGAGCTGGTCGAGGAGACCGGCCAGGACGGCCGCCTCATCGAGCTGCTCGGCGTCGCCAGCCACCGCGACGCGGCCTCGCTCGGCCCCGAGGGCTACCCGATCGACTGGCACGGCGTCCGGGCGTTCTACCGGGTGGTGGTCGACGCGCCCAGCGACGTGATCGTCAAGGATGTGGGCGGCTCGACGTCGGCGGCGTGCTGGATGGCGCTCACCGACGTCGCCAAGCTTGCCGACGACGAGGTCACCGAGGTGACCGCCGAGGCGCTCAAGGCGGCCGGCCTGTTGTGAGTCCTTCGAGGGTGGGCCCCGGACCGGGGCCTACCCTCGAACGGGTGAAGATCAGAAGGATCGGGGCGTACGGGCTGTGCCGGGACGACGCCGGCCGCGTGCTGCTCGCCCGCAATTCCGAGCTGTCCGCCTTTCCTGGCCTCTGGACGCTGCCCGGCGGCGGTGTCGAGCAGGGTGAGGATCCCGACGACGCCGTCGTGCGGGAGTTCGAGGAGGAGACAGGGCTGCGCGTACGGGTCATCGGCCTGCACGCGGCGACGGCCGACGTCTTCCGGCTCCCGCACACGGACCGCTGGGAGCACACGGACCGGATCGTCTACGCCGTCGAGGCGGTCGGCGGCGTCCTGCGGGATGAGACGGACGGCACGACCGATCGGGTCGCATGGGTAACGCCGGGTGACGACCTGCCCCTGATGCCCTTCACTGCGGGTGTTCTGGGTCACCCCGTACGGCCCTCCGATGTCCCGGACAATCCGGACGAGCCGCCCGTGCGGGGGAATCAGCGGTTCGGTGCCTACGGCGTCGTGACCGATCCGGCCGGCCGGATCCTGCTGACCCGGATCGCCCCCGGCTATCCCGGAGCAGGCCGCTGGCACCTGCCCGGCGGCGGCACCGACCACGGCGAGCTGCCCGAGGCGGCGCTGGCCCGCGAGCTGATCGAGGAGACCGGCCAGCACGGCCGCGTGACCGCGCTGCTGGGCACGTCGCACCGGCACGACCCGGCGGCCCTGGGGCCGGAGGGCGTACCGGTCGACTGGCATGTCGTACGCGTCCTGTTCAGGGTCGTCGTGGACCGGCCCACCGAGCCGGAGGTACTCGAGGCGCAGGGTGGCTCCACCGACGCGGCCGGCTGGTTCACCCGGGCGGCGGCGGCCCGGCTCCCGCTGACCGAGCCGGCGTCCGACGCCCTGCATCGGCTCGCGACCGAAGACGCTCAACAGTGATCGTTCTCGGCAGGCTCGGTTAGACTCGTCACAGGGCCTGGCAGTGAACGCGCCTCCCGGCCCGGCACGGAGGATGAAAACTCCACAAAACGCCGTTGCACATGACGGCCGGTCAGTCTCTCGCCAAGGAGAGCCCGGCTGTGCGATTGTGTAACCCGCTCGAATCACGGTCCGTAGACGTACGGGCGGTATGAGCACCACCCCGCGACGGCCGCAGCCGGCGGGACGACCGATCCCACTATGGAGGAGCACGTGCCGAGAACCCCTTGGCGCCGGCGTCGCACGACGGATAGTCCCCGTCCCGCCGGGCGTCGTTGGGCAGGCCGGCTGCGCCGCGGCGGAAGTCTCGCCCGGCAGGCCCTGTTGGTCCGGGTGGGCCGCCGGTCCGGTGACGTCACCGGCCGCGCCGCCACGGCCACCCGGGCCGAGGTGATCCACATCGGGACGGACCTCGTCCCGTACGCCGGACGCGGCCGCTCCCTGGCCGCCCCCACCGGCCACGGCCCCGCCGTCATGGCGCAGCCGCCGGTCGCCGACGACGCGCCCGCGTCGCTGCTGCCGGGCGAGCACACCCTGCGCCGCAAGATCAGCTTCGCCCTCGTGCAGGCGTGCACGCTGGCGAGCCTCGGCCTGGGGATGCTCGCCATCTTCCTGGCCATGAACGGCGACGTCCGCATCGCGGCCGCCTGCCTCGTCGCCTGCGTGGCGTTCGACGGCCTCGACGGCGCCCTGGCCCGCCGGCTCGGCGTCTCCAGCCCGTTCGGCGCGCAGATGGACTCGCTGGCCGACATGTGCTCCTTCGGCCTGGCCGCCCCGGTGGTCGTCTACGCCTCGCTGGCCTCCAGCGTGCCGACGGCGGCCGCGGTCGTCGCCTGCGCCCTGGTCGCCGCGTGCGCGGCACTGCGCCTGGCCCGCTTCAACGTGTCACCGAAGGACGGCAAGTTCTTCTCCGGCGTCCCCACCACAATGGCGGCGGCGGTGCTCGCGGTGACCGTGCTGATCGGCCTCCCGCTGCCCGGCCTCGCCCTGCTCGGCGGTGTCGCGCTGCTGGCCTTCGCGATGGTCTCCAGCTTCCCGTACGCGAAGCTCGCCCGCCTGCTCCGCCTGCCCCCGTGGCTCTGGGTCGTCCCGATCGTCGGCGCCCTCGTCGACGCCGAGCTCACGTTCGTCCTGATCGTGGCCGCCTACCTCGCCAGCGGCCCCGTCCTCTGGCTCAAGACCAAGAGGGTCTGACCCCGAAGCACAGAAATGCCCGCCCGGTGATCACTGGGCGGGCATTTTGCTGTGTATATGGCCTCGCTCCGCTCGGCTGGCAGTGCGCCCCGGGGGCCGATGACTTGGACGCCGAAAACCGGCCAAGCGCCC
>CAKUMG010000803.1 GCA_934667465.1 uncultured Actinoplanes sp.
GGCGGGACGCTCAGCGCGCTCTATCGGAGCATCGACTGGACGGCCATGCCGATCGGCCCGCCCAGCGGGTGGAGTGTCGCCCTGCGTGGCGCGCTCGACCTGGTGCTGCACACCCGGTCGCCGGCGACGCTGTTCTGGGGTCCCGAGCAGATCCTGCTCTACAACGAGGCGTACGTCGCCATGATCGGCGACAAGCACCCGGCAGCCCTGGGCTCCGCCACGGCCGACGTCTTCCCGGAGATCTGGGACACCATCGGTCCGATGCTGGCCTCGGTGGCGGCCGGGCACGGCGCCACCTGGGCCGAGGACCTGCGCCTGCTGCTCGACCGGCACGGCTTCTCCGAGGAGACGTACTTCACGTTCTCCTACTCGGCGGTGAACGGCGCGAACGACGTCATCGAGGGCGTCATCGACATCGCCTGGGAGACGACCGCCCAGGTGATCGGCGCCCGCAGGCTGGCGCTGCTGAGCCGGCTCAACGACCGGCTCGCCGACGTCGACGACCTGGCCGGCCTGGTGGCGCACGCCCTGCCGGTGCTGCGTTCCGACCCCGAGGACCTGCTGGAACCCGACATCCTGCTGCCCGGTGCCGTGCCGCCCGCGCCCGCGGTGCTGGACCGCGACGTGCTGATCGAGCATTCCGGGCAGGGGCCGCTGGCCTGGATCGGGCTCGCCGGGGCGGGCAGCACCGCCGCCGACCCCGTGCTGGTCGGCCGGCTCAGCCCGCACCTGCCGGTCGACGCCGCGTACCTCGGCTTCCTGCGGCTGCTCGGCACCGCCCTCGCCCAGGGCCTCGTCCGGGCCCGGGCCCGGACGACCGAGCGGCGCGCCGCCACCCTGCAGCGCGAGATGGCCGAGGCGCTGCAGCACAGCCTGCTGCAACCGCCGGTGCAGCCGGACCACCTGGAGGTCGCGGTCCGCTACCGGCCCGCCGCCGAGGGCGCCGAGGTGGGTGGCGACTGGTACGACTCGTTCCTGCTGCCGGACGGCCGGCTCGCGGTCGTGGTCGGCGACGTCACCGGGCACGACATGGCCGCCGCCGCGATGAGCCAGATCCGCAATCTGCTGCGCGGCATCGCGTACTCGCGGGCCGGTGAGCCGGCGGAGCACCTGACCGCCCTCGACGACGCCATGGCCGGCTTCGGCATCCGGCGCTACGCCACCGTGCTCGCCGCCCAGATCGATCTGACGGCGCCCGGCGCGCACCGGGTCACGTGGGCCAACGCCGGGCACCCGCCGCCCGTGCTGCTGTTGCCGGACGGCGAGGCCCGGCTGCTGGAGCGCCGCGGTGAGACGCTGCTCGGCATGCGCGCCTCCGGCGGCCGTACGGATCACCGTCTTGTCCTGCAGCCCGGCGCGAGCCTCGTGCTCTACACCGACGGCCTGGTCGAACGGCGCCGGTCCTCGCTCGACGACGGCCTGGCCGCGCTGCTCGCCCGGGTGCAGGGCCAGCAGCACCGTACGGCCGAGGAGCTCTGCGACCACCTGCTGGCCGGCACCCTCGGCGTCGCCGACGACGACGTCGTGCTGACCGTGGTCCGGCTGCGCCCGGACGCGTGACCTTCATGGCGCGCCACCTGGTCCGGGCGCGTGAGCTTCTTCCCGCGCCACCTGCTCCGGACGGGTGAGCTTTTCCCGCGCCACCTGGTCCGGGCGCGTGAGGTCGTTGGCGCGCCACCTGGTCCGGGCGGGTGACCCGGCCGGTCGTCTTTGACAGATCGTGGACGGTACGGGCCCCCGTACCCGCGAAATCGATATCCTCCTATCTCTGGGATCTTGCCGAGTCGCACGGGGGAGGCCCGCATGGGCCGGATGCGCACGTTCCTGCTGGTCATCGTGCTGGCGCTGGCCGCGGGCTGCCAGGACACCGGCGCCGAGCCGGGCGGCGGGCCGTCGCCCGGGGCGCAGAAGGTGACGTACCTGACCGCATTCGGCGCCGCCGGGCGCGACGCCTTCGCCTGGATCGCGCAGGAGAAGGGCTACTTCGCCGAGGCCGGCCTCGACGTCGACATCAAGCTCGGCGCCGCCACCGGCGAGAACCTCAAGGCCCTCGCCGCCGGGCAGGCCGACTTCCTGCACGCGGACCTGATGGGCAGCATGATCCTCGCCGGGCAGGGCACCTACCGCGACTTCCGGGCGTTCGCGGTCGTGCACCAGCGCACCCTGGTGTCGATCATCACGCCCGCCGGCGGGCCGATCAAGGCGCCGGCCGACCTGCGCGGCAAGAAGCTCGGCGCGGCCACCGGCTCGGTCAACCAGCTGCTGTTCCCCGCCTACGCCAGGGCCGCCGGGTTCGACCCCGCCACGGTCACCTGGGTCAACAGCACGCCGCAGCAGATCCCCGCGCTGCTGGCCGCCGGTCGCGTCGACGCGCTCAGCACGTTCCTCATCGGCGCGCCCGGCATCGAGAAGGCGGCGGGCAAACCCATGACAGTCCTGCCGTACGGGGATCAGCTGCCCGATCTCTACGGCAACGCGCTCGTGACCAGCGCCGAACGGGCCGCGTCCGACCCCGGGCTCGTCAAGCGCTTCCGCGACGCGGCGCTCAAGGGCCTCGCGTACACGATCGCCCACCCCGACGAGGCGGCGGACCTGCTGCACGAGCGCAACCCTGCCGCCGCCGTGGCCGCGGCGAAGGGCGAGATCACGCTCATGGCGCCGTACACGACGCCGCCCGCGGGCGAGCCGCTCGGCGCGTTCGACAAGGACCGGGTCACGCGGTCGATCGAGGTGCTCACCGGTGGTGGGTTGTTCCCGGCAGGGCTCACGGCCGAGCAGGTCGTCGACTTCGCGCTCACCCCGGGGGCGTCATGAGCCGCGCCGCGTACGCGTTCAGCAATGACGATCCCGCCGCGGCGGACCGGCACCGGTATCTCGCCGCGATGCTCGACGGGCCGACCACCGCGCGGCTCGCCGGTCTCGGTGACCTCACCGGCCGGCGCTGCCTCGAGCTCGGCGCCGGGGGCGGCAGCATCGCCGGGTGGCTCGCCGCGCAGGGCGCCCGCGTGCTCGCCACCGACCTGAACGTGCGGCACCTGCCGGCCGGCGCGCCGTACGAGGTGCTGCGCCACGACCTGATCACCGAGCCGGTGCCGGCGGGGGAGTGGGACCTGATCCACGCCCGCATGGTCCTGCTGCACCTGCCCCAGCGGCACGAGATCCTGCGCCGGCTCGCCGGTGCCCTCGCCCCCGGCGGCGCGCTGGTGATCGAGGAGTTCGCCACGACGTTCCGCCACGCCGTGCTGGCCGCGCCGAGCCCGGCCGACGCCGAGGCGTACCTGCTCTACTTCGACACCCTCGTCGACAAGGTGCTGCCCGCGCTCGGCAACGACTCCCGCTGGGCAGGCCGGGTCCACGCCGCCATGCTCGACGCCGGGCTGACCGGGGTGGAGACCGAGGTGCACGCGCGCTCCTGGCCGGGCGGCACCGCCGGGGCGCTGCTCAACGCCGCGAACATCGCCCAGCAGCGCGCCGGGCTGCGCCGGGCCGGGCTCACCGACGAGCTCCTCGACCGGGTCACCGCCCTGATGTCGGACCCGCGGATGGTGGTCCGCGGGCACCTCGTCCATTCCGTCGTCGGCCTGCGGCCGTGACCACGCTGCGCCCGCCGCGGGCCCCCGCGCCGCCCTCGGAC
>CAKUMG010000804.1 GCA_934667465.1 uncultured Actinoplanes sp.
TCCGCGTGGGTCATACGGGGCTTGGTCATGAGGCACCTCCGGGTGCGCAGTCGAGGCAGGCGCCGGACCGGCGCGGGATCTGGTAGTCCTGGAGCTGGCCGCAGGCCGGGCAGACGCGCTTAGCGCGGTTGGCCTTGTCGAGGGCGGCGAGCTGAGCCGCAGTGGCGACTCGTTTGGGCTTGGCGAGGTCGATGCGGTACAGGTAGGCGACCCGCTTACCGCGACGCCACATCAGTTGCGCCACAACGGATTGACCGCCCGGACGCAGGTTCTCTGCGGCGAGTTGCCGCAGAGTGGCGAGCCCGTCCGGGGCGAACCGGAACGGATACGTCGGGATGCCGTACTTGGCTCCCGTCGGGTCGTAGAACACCATCGGGTCCTCCGCGTCGGGATCGGCCGGTATCACGTCGGCCTGGTCGTCGCCAGCACTGGCGGGGCCGAACGTGGGGTGGCTGTAGGTGTCCCGGTCGATGTCCTCGGGCAGGAACGCCGCATCGCAGGCGGCGCAGACGATCGGGCCTTCCTCGAAGGCCGTCACAGACAGGCGGATCTTGCGGGGGCACAGGCACTCGCAGGAGACGCCGTTGTTGTTGTTCGTGCGCTGCTTGGCCTGCCCCATCGGTTCCGGGTGGCGGAACACCCGCAGGGCCGCGCTGAGCGTGGTCATGGTGTCCGCGTAGTCGGCAGCAGCCGCGTCGGTCAGGGTGCACGGCGAGTAGCCGAGCTTGTCGTCCTTGGTCGCGGACAGGCCGAGTTCGGCCGCGAGTTTGGCGAACTTGGCGTTGTGCCAGCGGCCCTGCCGGGAGGTGTCCTGCACGCCGCGTGCGTCAGCCAGACCGTGCGTGGCTTCGTGCAGCAGCGTGACCATGACCTCAGACGGGGTGCGCTTGAGGCCCTCGCCGGACACGATGACTTCCGGCAGTCGGGTGTCACCGTGCTGCCAGCGCAGCGCGGCGAAGTGTCCCCACTTCATGGCCGCGTTCGGTTTGGCCGGCGAACCGGAGCCGACGACGAGAACGGCGTCGGGAACCTCGGGATGACGGGCGCGGATCGCAGCCCAGGCAGTTTCGAGAGCGCCGACGAGTGCGGCAGTCGTGAACGGCTGACACGTACGTGTCATGTTGGTGATCTCAGAAGTAGTCATGCGGCCCTCCGCGACGAATGGCGCCGGTAGGCGGTGGCGGCGTCGCGCAGCGCACCGAGGACGTCGGCCGTGGTGCGGCCAGGGGAGGTCTGCCAGGCGAAAAGCGGGCTGTGCTGCCCGGCGTGGCCGACGGCGATGAGGTAGGTGTTGAGCCACTCGACAGCGGCGGTGTAGGCGTGCAAGTCGGAGTCGCTGGTCAGGTCGAGGTACCAGCGAGGCAGGCCGTAGACGGCGTACCGGATCGCGCCGATGATCGACGCCGGATAGGTGCCGGTGACGTGGCAGCGGCACTTGCGGGTGCAGCCGCTGTGCGCGTTGTAGAGGCCGGTGCTGATCCAGCCGTGCCGGGCCAAGTAGCGCGCGGCGTCAGCCAAGATGGTGGCCGTGCCGTCGATCGGCAGAGCACGCGTCGTAGTGGTGATCTCCGGGACGGTCATGCCGCCCTCCGGATGCGTCCGGTGAGGGCGAAACCCTCGACGCCGTCAGGCACCGCGACGGACGCGGGCGAGGTACCGGGCTCGCGGGAGTAGCCGAAGCCCTGCTCGTCCTGCTCCGTCACCGGAGCGATCGCGCTGCGGCGGCGGGCGTCGGGACGGCCGGTGGCTGTGCGCCGGGTCGACAAGCGGATGAGTGTGTTCATCGGCGTGCCGCCAGCCAGGTGAGAAACGCCTCGCGGATCGGTCGCGGGTGGCTCCCGACCATCGCTTCAGCGAATTCGCTGAGCTGTTCGGAGGTCGCGTGCTGCCAGTCGTATTCGTGGGCGGCGGCGCGGAGCGTCGCGATGACCTCGGCCTTGGTGCGCGCGGTGTCGTCGTTCCAGTCGAACGGGTACGGCACGTCGGGGTTGCTGTAGGCGCCCTGGTCGACGAGGTAGCTCTCGAAGTAGGTCGTAGCGAGGTTGTAGTCCCGGTAGCCGGGGTCGTCAGTCGCGTCGCTCGGGATCATGGTGACCCGGCCGTAGGCGGCCATGCCGATCGCGCCGTCGGCGCAGGCGGGCGGGAAGGCGTCCTCGGGGCCGCCGTCGTAGTAAAGGCGCTGGGTCCAGCCGTGGACTTCGAGGTACAGGGCGGCTCCGCGCAGGGTGTCAGCCGGGGTGACGGCGGCGAAACCGTCGGTGTCGGCGGCGATGCCGGTCGGGTTTTGGGTACGGTGCATGACGCCACGTCCTTTCGGGGCGTTGGTGGTGGCCGACGGGCCGGGCAGCTTTCCTAGGGCGTGGTCCGGTTCGTCGGCTGTTCCTATGGGTGGTGCTGGTAGTGCCTTCCTGGTCAGGCGACGCGTAGAGCGGGATCGGTGTCGCCGCGGTTGCGGCGGATCCAGGCGGCGTAGTCCGCGACGCGGATGATGTCGGCGTTGCTCATGAAGGCGCCCTTGATAGGTGCCGGCATCCCGCCGTGAGCCAGAAGCAGGCCCTCACCCCGGTTGTCGAGGTCGATCCTGGCGGCGGTGTAGCCGCGAGCGGCCCAGCCGAAGCCGAGGACGACATCAGACGAGGAGTCGTCAACGCAACGGCCGGCGAAGCGCCAGGCGAACAGGAACCGCAGCGAGGTCGGGATGATGTCCGAGCTCGGCCGTTGAGTGGCGGAGGCGTCGATAACGCCGAAGGCCCGGCCGCGTGCCGCGATGTCGCGGTTAAGGGCGGAGAAGTACTCCTGCTCCGTCTTGGTGCCGACGGTGGCGGAGAAGAACGCGAGTTCATCGATGGCCAACAGGATCGGCCGGAACGTGTCGTCGCGCTCGATCTTCTGGCGACGCTGCGAGAGCAGGTAGTCAGATCGGTTGTTCCTCACGACCTGGAGCCGTTCCAGGGTGTCGATGGCGTGGTCGAGATCGGGTCCGACGAACACGTCGGCGCAGTCCTTCCACAGGCCGAGTTCGACCTGCTTGCCGTCGATCAAAACCAGATCGACGTCGTAGCACAGGGCCGCGTGGCCCACGATGGTGTTCAGCAGCGACGACTTTCCGGCGCCGGGTTCACCGCCGATGAGGATGTTGCGGTAGATCAGCGGCAAGGAGACCGGGTGACCGAACTCGTCAACGCCGATGAAGACGGGATCGAAGATGGAAAGGCCCGTGCCGACCGGAATGCTCGGCGGGACCAAGGGGCTGGAACTCACCGTGAAGGCTCCGATCGAAGGCGGAGGAGTGCCCGGCGGGGCGCGGAAGTCGAGGCGACAAGGGCCGCGCCGGGTCACGCCGTGAGTGGGTTTGACACGTACGTGTCAGGGATGGGTTAGGCGTAGTCGGAGGGATCGAAGCCGTCGGCAGGCGACGGGTCCGGGTTCCGCGGGTTGCGGGGCCGGTCAGCGCGGTTGTTGTTGGAAGGCCGCTTGGCGCGCGGGGCCGGGACGTCGTTCAGGTTCATGCCCTGCGGAGCAGCGGCCGGGGACACCGGCGCGGTGGCCGGCATGGTGTCGGGGACATGGTCGGGCAGGGTCGACAAGACCGTGCCGGTGAGCGTTTCGCGCCGGATGACGTCGACGCGGATC
>CAKUMG010000805.1 GCA_934667465.1 uncultured Actinoplanes sp.
CCGTGGGGCCGTGGACCATGGCGAGCGCGACCGCCCGGTTGAGCGTGCCGACCGGGTTCGGGGCGAGCCGGTCGAGCACCTCGTAGAGCGCCAGGATCTGCGGCCAGTCGGTGGCGGCGACGGACGGTGCCTCGTCGTGCAGCGCCGCGATGGCCGCCTGGATCTGGTACGGCCCCGCGGCACCGGCCGCCATCGTGCGGGTGAGCAGCGCGGTCCCCTCGTCGATCGCGGCCCGGTCCCAGCGCGTGCGGTCCTGCTCCTCGAGGGGCACGAGCACCCCGCCGGGCCCGGTCCGGGCGGGGGCCCGGGCCTCGGTCAGCAGCATCAGCGCGAGCAGCCCGGCGGCCTCGCCCGCGCCGGGCAGGCGGGCGTGCAGGCGGCGGGCCAGGGCGACGGCCGTACGGGTGAGGCCGGGTCGTCGCAGGTCGTCGCCGCCGCTGGCACTGTAGCCCTCGTTGAAGATCAGGTAGAGCACGTGCAGGACGACGCGGAGCCGGGGCCCGCTCTCCGCGTCCGGCGGCAGCTCGAAGCGGGCGCCTGCGGCGCGCAGGGCCTGTTTGGCGCGGGAGATGCGCTGGCCCATGGTCTTCGGCGGGACCAGGAACGCGGCCGCGATCTCCTCGGTGGTCAGCCCGCCCACCGCGCGCAGCGTGACCGCCAGCTGCGCCGAGGTGCCCAGCGCCGGATGGCAGCACAGGAACAGCAGCTCGAGCACGTCGTCGCGGAGCTGCTCGGCGTCCGGGGCGGGCGCCACGAGGGTGTCCCGGGGCCGGGCCGCGACGGCGGCGGCCTCGCGGCGGGTGCGGGCGCTGTCGCTGCGTACCTCATCGACGTAGCGGCGCTGGGCCACCGTGCTCAGCCAGCCGAGCGGGTGCTCGGGCACGCCCCGGGCGGGCCAGGTCGCGGCGGCCTCGATCAGCGCCTCCTGGACGGCGTCCTCGCAGCGGGCGAAGTCGCCGTGGCGGCGCACGAGCGGGCCGAGCACCCGCGGGGCGAGCTCGCGCAGCAGCGCCGCGTCAAACGCCACGGCTCATCACGGGCCACATCTCCAGGCCACCGCCGTGCCGCACCCCCGGATAGCCGCGGGCGATCTCGAGGGCGCGGGCCTCGCCGGCCACGTCGACCATGAAGTACGAGCCGACGTACTCCTTGACCTCCAGATAGGGCCCGTCGGTGACGATCGGCTCGCCCTCGACGCGGCGCACCGACACGGGCCGCGTCTCCAGGCCCTCGGCGGCGACGAACTCCCCGGACTCGCGCAGCGCCTGCTGGAACGCGTCCACGTCGGCGACGAAGCGCGCGAACTCGGCCGGCGGGATGCTGCCCCAGATCTCGTCGTTGCCGTACACCAGCATCAGATACTTCACGCCCCGAGGCTCTCACGCGCGCGCGGTCACGGCGAGGAGGTCCACACCGCATGAAACCACTCAGGCGGGGCGGAGGGCGTTGCCGAGGCTGCGGAGCAGCAGGTGCAACACCTCGTGCCGGGACATGTCCGGGTTGTCGCCGAGGTGGGCCCAGGCCGCGTACATCTGCGACCAGAACAGATTTTCCAGCCAGCCCGCGGGCAGCTCCGGGTCGATCGAGCCGTCCGCGTGGCCGCGGGTGACCAGCCCGGCGATCACCTGGTCCTCCGCCGGCTCCACGCAGCCGGCGTCGCCGGAGCCGGCGAAGATCAGGGAGAGCACCGAGCCCAGATCGAAGTATTCGCGGGCGAGCCGGAGCAGGGCCGCGCCACCGGTGTCGCGGGCGACGTCCGCGCGCAGCGTGGCCCGGCTCAGGCGCTCGCCGCCCTCGGCGCCGACCGCGGTGAGCAGGTCCGAACGGTCGGGGAAGTAGCGGTGCAGCGTGGTCCGGCCGACCCGGGCGGCGGCCGCGATCTCGCCGAGCGACGCGGCGGGGTGCTGGGCGAGCAGCTCGATGGCCGCGTCGAGGATCGCCTGCCGCGTGCGGGTCCGGGTGCCGGTGCTCATGACGGAATACTAGTTGCCCGGAGTGGAACACGCATGTTCCACTCTGAGACATGCGGACCCTCCTCGGCTTCCTGCGTCCCCATCGCCGCGTGCTCGTGCTGGGCCTGGTCCTCGGCCTGATCGCGAACGCCGCCAACCTCGCCGCCCCGCTCGCCACCAAGCGGATCATCGACACGCTCGGCGCGGGCGGCTCGCTGACCGGCCCGATCGTGCTGCTGCTGGTCCTGGTGGTGGCGGGCGCGGCGATCGGCCTGTGGCAGTGGATCCTGATGGGCACCCTGTCCGAGCAGGTCGTGCTGGACGCCCGCCTCTCGATCGTGCGCCGCTTCCTGAAGGTCCGGCTGGCAGAGCTGACCGGGCGCCCGGCCGGCGAGCTCGTCACCCGGGTCACCTCGGACCCCGGGCTGCTGCACCAGGCGTCGGCGAGCATCGTCGGGCTGGTCAACGCGAGCCTGTCGTTCCTGGCCACGCTGATCCTGATGGGCACGCTCGACCTCGTGCTCCTGCTCTGCACGCTGACCGCGGTGGTGCTGGTCGGCGCGGTGATGGCCCTGCTGCTGCCCGCCATCGGCCGGGCCGAGCTGGCCGCGCAGGAGAAGGTCGGTGAGCTGGGCGGCGAGCTCGAGGGCAGCCTGCGGGCGATGCGTACGGTGAAGGCGAGCCGCGCCGAGGACCGGCAGGCCGCCCGGCTGACCGCCGCCGCGGAGGCCGCCGCCGCGTACAGCGTCCGCGCCGCCCGCCGCGCCGCGTGGGTGTGGACGACGTCGTTCAGCGGCATCCAGTTCGCGGTGATCGCGGTGCTCGGCGTCGGCGCGTGGCGGGCCGGCGCCGGTCTGCTCGAGGTGAGCAGCCTGATCGCGTTCCTGCTCTACGCGTTCCAGCTGATGGGCCCGGTCGGCGAGCTGACCCAGAACGTCACCGCCCTGCAGTCCGGCATCGCCGCCGCGGCCCGCATCGAGGAGGTCCGCGCGATGCGGGAGGAGACATCTCAGCCGTACGCGGTCCCCGCCGACCCGGCCGCGCCGGTGCTCGAGCTGCGCGGCGTGACCCTGCGCTACGACGAGCACGTGGCCCTGCGTGACGTCAGCCTGGCCGTCCCGCGCCGCGGTCACCTGGCCGTGGTCGGCCCGTCCGGCGCCGGCAAGACCTCGATCTTCTCGCTGATCCTGCGCTTCCTCGACCCGCAGGACGGGACGCTGCTGCTCGACGGCCGCCCGTACGCGTCGATGTCGCACCGGGAGATCCGCTCGCACCTGGCCTACGTGGAGCAGGAGACGCCGGTGCTGCCCGGCTCGATCCGGGACAACCTGCTGTTCACCCATCCCGACGCCACCGACGACGAGCTGTGGGCCGTGCTCGCCCGGGTGCGGCTGGACGAGAAGGTGGCCGGCCTGCCCGAGGGCCTGGACACCCCGCTGACCGGCGCGACCGTCTCGGGCGGGGAGCGCCAGCGCGTCGCCCTGGCCCGCGCGATCCTGCGTACCCCCGCGATCCTGCTCCTCGACGAGGCCACCGCCCAGGTCGACGGGCTGACCGAGGCGGCCCTGCAGGAGTGCATCCGGGACCGCGCCGCCGAGGCCGCCGTCGTCACCATCGCCCACCGGCTGTCCACGGTCCTCGACGCGGACCGCATCATCGTCCTCGATCAGGGACAGATC
>CAKUMG010000806.1 GCA_934667465.1 uncultured Actinoplanes sp.
GGGCAGCTTCGTCTACGCCGAGGGCGGCCGGCGGCTGCTCGATTTCACGTCCGGGCAGATGAGCGCGATCCTCGGGCACTCGCACCCGGCCGTCGTCGCCACCGTGCAGCGGCAGGTGGCCACGCTCGACCACCTCTTCAGCGGCATGCTCAGCCGGCCCGTCGTGGAGCTGGCCCGCCGGCTCGCGGCGACGCTGCCCGAACCGCTGGAGAAGGTGCTGCTGCTGACCACCGGCGCCGAGTCGAACGAGGCCGCGATCCGGATGGCGAAGCTCGTCACCGGCGGCCACGAGATCGTCTCCTTCTCGCGCTCGTGGCACGGCATGACCCAGGCGGCGGCGAACGCGACCTACAGCTCGGGGCGCAAGGGTTACGGCCCCGCGGCCCCCGGCAACTTCGCCATCCCGGCCCCGGACGCCTATCGGCCCGATTTCACGACCCCGGACGGCGGGCTCGACTGGCAGCGTCAGCTCGATTACGCCTTCGCCCTGATCGACGCGCAGTCCGTGGGCAGCCTCGCCGCGTGCATCGTCGAGCCGATCCTCAGCTCCGGCGGCGTGATCGACCTGCCGCCCGGGTATCTCGCCGCCCTGCGCGACAAGTGCCACGAGCGCGGCGGCCTGCTCATCCTCGACGAGGCGCAGACCGGCCTGTGCCGCACCGGCGAGTGGTACGCCTTCCAGCGCGACGGCGTCGTGCCGGACATCCTGACGCTCTCCAAGACCCTCGGTGCCGGTCTGCCCCTGGCCGCGGTCGTGACCAGCGCCGAGATCGAACGGGTCGCCCACGAGCGGGGCTTCCTGTTCTTCACCACGCACGTCTCGGACCCGCTCGTCGCCGCGGTCGGGAACACGGTCCTCGACGTCCTGACGGAGGAGCGCCTCGACGAGGCTGCCGCGCACCTGGGCGCCCACCTCCGGAAGGGGCTGACCGAGCTGGCGGAGCGGCACGCCGTGATCGGGGACGTGCGCGGGCGGGGGTTGCTCGTCGGCCTCGAGCTCGTGCTCGACCGGGAGACCAGGGCGCCGGCGCACGAGCTCGGCGCGGCAGTGACCCGGCGCTGCCGCGAGCTGGGCCTGCACATGAACGTGGTGCAGCTGCCCGGGATGGGCGGCGTCTTCCGGATCGCGCCCGCGCTCACGTCGACGGAGTCCGAGCTGGACCTCGGGCTGGAGATCCTCGATCGGGCGCTGAGCGACGCGGTGTCCTGAGTGCCGGGCGCTGGTCCGCCCAGAGGGCGAGCAGGCGCAGGTTGTCGGCGGACAGGCTGCCCGGGTCGGCGGTGTAGATGAACAGGGTCTGGTCCTCGTCGCCGGGCAGGGACAGAGCCTCGTAGCGCAGGGTGAGCGGGCCGACGGCGGGATGGCGCATCCGCTTGGTGCCGTAGGTGCGCTCGTGCACCTGGTGTTCGTTCCACCAGGACCGGAACTCCGGGCTCGCGATGGTCAGCTCGCCGACGAGCTCGTTGAGCTGCACGTCGGCGGGGTGGCGGCCGGCGTAGAGCCGCAGCGTGCCGACCACCTCCGCGGCGATCAAGGCCCAGTCGGCGAACACGTCGCGGGCGTCCGGGTCCATGAAGATCCACCGGGCGTAGTTGCGATGCGCCGGCGGCAGCTTCGCCCAGTCGGTCAGCAGCGCCCCGCCGAGCGGGTTCCAGGCGAGCACGTCGGTGCGCCGGCCGAGGATCAGCGCGGGATGGCCGGCCAGCGACGCCATCATCTGCTGCATCGCAGGGCGGACCCGCTGCGGCGGCTCCCAGAGCGCGCGGTGCCGGTCGGGGCGGGACAGGTGGGCGAGGTGCGCCCGGCCGGCGGCATCGAGTCCGAAAACCCGGGCGAGCGCGTCGAGGACCGCCTCCGACGGGGTGCTGTGCCGCCCCTGCTCGAGGCGCGTGTAGTAGTCGGCGCTGACCCCGGCGAGCTGCGCCACCTCCTCGCGGCGCATCCCGGGCACGCGGCGGCCGTCACCGTGTCGCCGCACGCCGGTCGGAGGTGGCGTCTCGGCCCGGCACTTGCGGAGGAACTCGCCCAGTCCGTTCATGCCCCCCATGATTCCGCGCGCCGGGCCCTTCCGTCAGGTCCAGGGTGGGCATGGCTTTCCCAGGTACGACTGGGCCCGCTGCGGCCTGTCGGCGGGCCCGCCGCGGCGGAAGTCTTGGTGGTACCACGAACACCGAGGAGATCAACGATGTCGTACCCCATCGACCGGCCCGCCACCTGGTTCGTCACCGGCACGTCCCGCGGACTGGGCCTGGAACTGGTCGAGCAGCTGCTCGACCGCGGCGAGCAGGTCGCCGCGACGACCCGGTCCGCGGACCGGCTGACCGCGGCCCTGGGCGGCGACCGGTCGCGGCTGCTGGTGCTGGAGCTCGACCTGGCCGACGAGAAGCAGGTCACCGCTGCCGTCGCCGGCACGAGGGAGCGCTTCGGCAGCCTGGACGTGGTCGTCAACAACGCCGGCTACGGCTTCCTCGGCGCGGTCGAGGAGACCACCGACGCCGAGGTGCGGCAGATGTTCGACGTGCAGGTCTTCGGCGTCTGGAACGTGCTGCGCGCCGTGCTGCCCGGCTTCCGGGCCGCCGGCAGCGGCCACATCATCAACGTCTCCTCCATCCTGGGTCTCACCACCTTCCCGGGGTGGGGGCTGTACAGCGCCGGGAAGTTCGCCCTGGAGGGCCTGACGGGCTCGCTTGCCGCGGAGACCGCCGGCTTCGGCATCCGGACCAATCTGGTCGAGCTCGGCTACACCCGCACCGACTTCCTGCGGCCGCAGTCGATCGCGCTGCCCACGGCGGCCGCCGACGGCTACGACGCGATCCGCGAGATGACCCAGGCGCACCTGGCGATGCCCGGCACCCAGCTGGGCGACCCGGTCAGGGCCGCCGCCGCGATCATCAAGGTCGCCGTCGACGGTGATGCGCCCCTGCACCAGCTGCTCGGCTCCGACTCGTACGGGCTGGCGCAGGCCCGCATCGAGGCGCTGACCGCCGACATCGAGGCCGGGCGCGCCCTGACCGTGACGACGGACATCCCGCAGGCCTGATCGCTGTGCTGAGCCGCGCGCTGTGCTGAGCCGCTTGTCCTGCTGAGCGATCCGCCATGCTGAGCCGCCCATCGGGGCGCCGGCGGCCGCCGGGCCGCTGGCCGGCGCCTCAGTCATAGGGGGTGCAGGGCCTCGCGCAGGAACCGACCGGCCTGGACCGTGGCGGCTCGCGCCGCGGCGGTGCCGCCGTCGAGGAAGCCGGGGCCGACGCCCTGGTAGCGGACCGCGGTCACGGGGACGTCCGCGGCGCGCAGGGCAGCGGCGTAGGACTCGCCCGCGTCGCGCCGCGGATCGGCCTCGGCGACGATCACCAGCGCGGGGGGCAGGCCGGCGAGCTGCGCGGGGGTGGGGCGAGGCGCGGGGCCGGCGTCGGCGGCCGGGCCGAGCAGCACCTGCGCGACCAGGACGGGACCGGCCGGGTGCTGGGTGGTCAGGGCGGCGATCAGGGTGGTGGGTGAGGTGCCGACGAGCGCGACCCGGGACGGGTCCAGGTCGTGGGCGGGACCGTGGACGGAGATCCACTCCAGGGTCGCGGCGGTCTCGGTGACACCGGTGACGGTGGCCGGGCCGGCGGGAGCGGGGGCGGCGA
>CAKUMG010000807.1 GCA_934667465.1 uncultured Actinoplanes sp.
GACCAGAACGGCGTGCTCGGGCGCGGTCATGTCCACGGGCGAAGCGTAGCGAGCCCGGAGCGCCCACTCCCGCACGTCGCCGGGTGGCGCGGGCCGTTCTGGCGCCGCCAAGGCGCCTGGCCCGTGACGGCCGGCCCTCGGCGTGAGCAGCGATCAGAACCACCCACCGACCTACGACAGCCTTGAAGAACTATCCCGCCATCGCCTCGCGGGAGCGTTCGTCCGCGCGCGCGACAGCCCCCGTCGGCACCGCGGCGATCAGCGCTGCCGCCCCCACCACGACGCCGACCAGGACGAACGCCCACGGCAACCCGCCGGGCCTGTCCACGATCCAACCCGCGACCGCCCCGCCTGCCGCGCTGCCGCCGACCGACACGGTCGTGACCCAGGTGAAGGCCTCGCTCAGCATCGCGGCCGGGGCGATCCGGCCGACCAGGTGGTTCTCGATGGTGAGCGCGGGGGCGATCGCCGCGCCGCCGATGATCAGGGTGATGGCGAGCGTGACCGGGTTGGGCATGACGGCGAGCGCGAGGAAGGTGACGCCGACCGCGGCGAGGAACCAGGCGAACTGGCGGCTCATCGCCATGGACGGGCTGCGGGTGCCGAACCAGATGCCGCCGACCGCGCTGCCGATGCCCCAGACGCCGAGCAGGATGCCGCCGAGGCTTTCGTCGCCGCCGTGCTGGATGGCGTACGCGGGGACGAGCACGCCCGCGGCGCCGAAGCCGACGCCGAGCGCGCCGACGCAGAGCAGCAGTGACGGGAAGCCGCCGACCCGCAGCGGGCCGAGCCCGCGGGCGTGGACGGCCGACTCGTGCGGGCGCCAGCCGCGCATGATCGGCAGCAGGGCGATCCAGGTCGTGCCGATCAGGGTGACGACGGCGGCGAAGCCGAGCGCGACGAGCGGGTCGCCCGCGATGACCAGGATCGCCGCGACCAGCATCGGGCCGAGCACGAAGACCAGCTCGAACAGTGACGTCTCGGCGGCGAGCGCAGCGGGGCGTAGGGCCTCGCGGCCGGAGCCGGGGGCGGTGGCGTCGGTCCAGGAACGGCGGATGGCGGCGGTGAGCGGCGGGTAGGTCGCGCCTGCCGCCGCGGCGGCCACGAAGATCCAGGGCAGGGCGTCGGCGCCGCCGCGGCTCGCGATGATCAGGGCGCCGAGGGCGAGCGGGTGCAGGACCGCGGTGAGCAACAACACCGGCGACGGGCCGATGCGGTCGGCGACGCGACCGGCGATCGGGCTGATCGCGGCGCCGGCCAGCGCGTAGAGACCGCCCGCGAGACCGGCGGCGGCGTAGCGGCCCGTGGTCTGCTGGACGGCCAGGAGCAGTGCGAGCGGCGTCACACCGATGCCGAGCCGGGCCAGGATGCCGACGGCCAGCATCGTGCTGGCACCCGGCATCCGCCACACGCCGAGGTACTGCCGCAACGATTCCTCCCCAGAAATCTTCCGCCGAACGACCGAACGCCGCTCCCGACCGTAACGATCGGAAGCGGCGTAACACACCTGAAATCAGTGAGCTGTCATCGACGTCACCGTCAGCGCCGGGCACCACCCGTCACCGCGGCGAGCTGGTGCAGCCGCTTGATGCGCTCCTCCATGGGCGGATGGGTGGAGAACAGGCCGGCAGTGCCCCCGCTGCGGAGCGGGTTCGCGATCATGAGGTGCGCCGACGTGGCGAGCTGCCCGTCCGCCGGGAGCGGCAGCCGCTGCGCGCCGTAGTGGATCTTCTGCAGCGCGCTTGCCAGGGCCAGCGGATCCCTGGTCAGGGTCGCGCCGGAGGCGTCCGCCTGGTACTCCCGGTTGCGGCTGATCGCCAGCTGGATGATCGACGCCGCGAGCGGGCCGAGGATCAGCATGAGCAGCAGCGACGCCGGGTTGGGGCCGTCCTCGTCGTCACCGCCACCGAGCGGCAGGAAGATCGCCAGCTGCGCGAACATCGTGATGATGCCGCCCAGCGCCGCGGCGACGCTGGAGATCAGAATGTCCCGGTTGTACACATGGGACAGTTCGTGCCCGATCACCCCGCGCAGCTCGCGCCGGTCCAGGATCTGCGTGATCCCGACCGTCACGGCCACGGCGGCGTGTGCCGGATCACGCCCGGTCGCGAACGCGTTCGGCTGCAGGGCGGGGCTGACATAGAGTCGGGGCATCGGCTGCCGCGCCTCGGACGCCAGTTCGCGCACGATCTGGTAGAGCGCGGGGAACTCGGTCTCGCTGACCGGCCGGGCACCCATCGAACGCAGCGCGATCTTGTCGGAGAAGAAGTAGCTGCCGGCGTTGATCGCCAGCGAGAGCAGGACGGCGAACACCAGGCCGCCACTGCCGCCGACCCAGTACCCGACGGCGAGAATCATGGCGGTGAGCAGACCCAGCAGCGCGGCCGTCTTGAGACCGTTGTGATGGCTGTGCACGATCACTCCTTCGAACTGCGGGCCGGTAGGCCCACGTCCGATAGAACATCGCCAACCTACGCAATCATCCGAGAGTGGCTGTGACTTGGCTGAGCGTGATGGATCACAGTCAAAGGCGGATGTCGTAGGTAGGTGCATGGTTCTGATCGCTGCTCACGCCGAGGGCCGGCCGTCACGGGCCAGGCGCCTGGCGGCGCCTGAACGGCCCGCGCCACCCGGCGACGTGCGGGAGTGGGCGCTCCAGGCTCGCTCCGCTTCGCCCCCGCAGGCTGAAACTCATCCGCGGCCCGGATGCAGCCCGCCGAACGTCCGGACGCGAGCACACGAGCCCGCCAGCCTCAGCACAGCCGCGCCGCGGACATGTAGCCGCCTACATCGCCCGCCGCCGAGACGACACAGGTGGAATATCTCGTGGAATATTTGACGGGCGTTCTGCAACCTGGGAAGCTCCCTGCATGGAGATCGCAGAGCCGTTGGACCGTACTGCGTGTTTTGGGATTTTGGAGCCGTACCTTCCGACCCTGGATAAGTGCTTCCAGGCGGCGATGGCCCGCTGGCAGTCCTGGCTGGGCAAGCTTGAGGGCTCGCCGGCCGACGTGTCCGCCCGCACTCGGGCCAACACCCTCTACGACTTCATCGCCGCCGAGGTTGCAAAGCGCTTCTTGCCTGAACCACATGTACGCGTCCGGAAGGAGCGAGGGTTCCTGGTCGTACGGTTCCACGACCGAGTGGCCATGCGCATCAAGAAATTTCGATCTCGTTCGCTCAAGACGAGCAGTATTGCCACTGCTCAGGCGCTCGCCTTCGCTGGCCAGAGCCTCGAACTCTCGGATGTGACCGTCCAGCCGATGACGCATGTTGTAGCCGGCTACCTGCTGGATGACCTGGATGTCAACCTTGCCAAAGTTGCCGTAACTTGCACCAAGTTTGGCGAGCACCTCTGGGCACCCATCCAAATCTCCGGCACGGTCGCTCCTGTAGTCAACCTGCCGCAGCAGGGGACAGAGATGGCTCCCGCTCCGCGGGTGCGCAGCAAGCGTGCTAAGAAGATCAACAACGACAACGGCACCCAGGGTGCAGGAGGAAGTGACCAGTGACTGAGAACCCGCGCATGCTCGTACTGGCGCGGGAGGCACAGGGCATGACGCAGGAGGAACTCGCGCAGGCGCTCTATGTTTCCCGAACTGCGGTTTCCAAATGGGAGTCTGGAAGA
>CAKUMG010000808.1 GCA_934667465.1 uncultured Actinoplanes sp.
GCGCCGCGGCCTCCGGACCCCCCGTACGGCCGTCGACCGTGACCGTGGCGACCTCGACCGGCTCGAAGCCCGCCGAGCGCGCCCATGCGGCGACCTCGAGAGCCCGCGCGGACGAGCCCTCCTGGAGCCGGTGGTCGACGGTGACGAGCCCCGACCCCGGCGCCACGAACGCCAAAGCGGCAGCCAGCGCCAGCGAGTCCGCGCCCCCGGAGCAGGCCACCAGCACCGGCCCGTCGACGCCCTTGAGGGCCCGGCGAACCGCGGTGCGGACCGCCGCTACCGGGGCGGGGATGCGGGCCATGGCGTCACGTTACGAGGTCAGCCCCACCGGGCCGTGCACCCGCGCCACCCACGCGTCCGGGTCGCCCAGCTCGTCGAGCCGGGGCAGGGTCAGCGGCGAGCTGAAGATCTTGTTGAAGCCGGTCATGCCGACCCGCTCCACGACGCCGTGGACGAACTTGCGGCCCTCGGCATACTGCCGCATCTTGACCTCGATGCCGAGCAGCCGGCGGATCGCCTTCTCGAGCGGGTTGCCGGTCTCGCGACGCTGGTTGAACTTGGCCCGGATGGACTCGACCGAGGGCACCACGTCGGGGCCGACGCCGTCCATCACGAACTCCGCGTGCCCCTCGAGCAGCGTCATCAGCGCGGTCAGCCGGTCGAGCACCGCCTTCTGCCCCGGGGTCTGCACGATGTCGATCACCGAGGAGCGGCTCTCCGGGTCGCGCAGCGCGTCGGAGAGCGTCGCGACGCCGCGCCGGAGCCGCTCGAGGATGTGCTCGCCGCCCTGCGAGGCGTCGACGAACGCCTGGACCTCGCCCAGGAAGTAACCACGCATCCAGGGCACGGCCTGGAACTGGGTGAGGTGCGTCACCTCGTGCAGGCAGACCCAGAGCCGGAAGTCGCGCGGGTCGGCGCCGAGCTTGCGCTCCACCTCGACGATGTTGGGCGCGTTGAGCAGCAGCTGCCCGGGCTCGGCGGAGAAGACCTCGTATTGCCCGAGCACCCGGCCGGAGAGGAAGGCCAGCACCGTGCCGGCCTGCACCCCGGTCACCCGGGACCCGATGGCGTCGGCCACCGGACCCGGCTGCTTGTCGCCGGACAGGCGGCTGACCAGCGGGACGATCACCTCTTTGAGCCCCGCCAGGTTGACCGCGGCCCAGTCCTTGCGGTCCACGATCCGCACCGGCGGACCCTCGGTCACCGGGGTCAACCCGGTGTACGCCGCGACGTGCCGGCGCGCCTCGTCGGTGAGCACGCGCAACTGCGCGACCACCTCGGTCGCTTCCTCGTAGGACACCGCGGGGCCGGATTTCGACAGCGCGCCCGCGGTGGCGGCGGCCAGATCCCAGTCGACGAACTGCGCCATGCCCCCACCGTACCCGCGGACGACCATCAGCCCACCCTGAGAAATCCCCTAGGCGCAGCCGCAGCTCACCAGCTTCGTGGCAATCTTGTCGAGCGCCTGCCGCGCCGCGGTCGACTCGCCGCCGATGGCCATGATCGCGAAGAGCACCAGCTGCCCGTCCCGCGTGATCAGCTGCCCCGAGATCGCGTTCACCCCGCTCAGCGACCCGGTCTTGGCCCGCACGAGCCCCTGCCCCGCCTGGTTCGGCTCCGGCGTCACGAACCGGGTGCGCAGCGTCCCGGACCACCCGGCCACCGGCAGCCCGCCGAACATCGTGCTGAGCGCCGGGTTGCTCCCGGCCGCCGCGAGCTCCAGCAGGTCGGTGAGCAGCGTCGGGCTGATCCGGTTCTTCCGGGAGAGGCCGCTCGCGTCGTGCAGCACGGCCTCCTCCGCGGTCAGCCCCAGCTTGCCGACCTCGGCCAGCATCGCCGCGGCGGCACCGTCGAACGACGGCTCCTGGCCTGCGGCGAGCGCGACCTGCCGGGCCAGGGCCTCCGAGACCACGTTGTCGCTCTGCTCCAGCATCCAGTCGACGAGGTGCACCATCGGCGGCGACTGCACGGCACCGAGCTCGGTGCCGGCCGCCACCGCGGCACCGGCGGGAGCGGGGGCCGGGGCGGAGGCGGGCGGCGCGGCAGCGGGCGCCTTCCCCCGGGTGATCGTGGTGGTGGGCACGCCGAGGTGGCCGGCGAACGCCCGTCCCGCGGCCACCGCGGGATCGGCGAAGCGCGGGTCGCCGCCGAAGTCGTTGTGCACCGGCTCGACGCGCCCCGCGTTGGTCATCAGCGACTGGATCCGGGAGACCTGACCGGCCGGGATCAGGTCGCTGTCCCAGCCGGCGCCGGTCTCGGGCCCGCTGAACAGCGTCGTGTCGATGCTGACCTTGGTGGGCGCGGTCCCGGCCAGCGCCTTCTTCACCTGCTCGGCGAGCACGTCCAGCCGGGCCGCGCCGGGGAACTGGCCGTCCGCGTCGATGGACAGCGTCGGGTCGCCGCCGCCGACGAGCACCACCTCGCCGGGTTCGTCGCCGGCCACCGCCCGGGTGGTCAGCCGGTAGGACGTGCCACGGGCCGCGAGCACGGTCGCCGCGGTGAGGAGCTTGGTGGTGGAGGCGGGGGTGGTCAGTGTGTCCGGGTTCTTCTCGTAGAGGACGTCACCGGTGGCGCCGTCGACGACGGAGATGTTCACCTGGTTGCCGAGCGCGGGCGCGCTGACCAGCGATCCGATCGCGGCCGCCACGCCGGTCGAGGTCGGTCCGCCGCCTTCCGCGGCGGCCGCGGCCAGCACCGGGGTCGGTGCGGGGTCCGGCGTGGGCCGGCTGCTCGGCGACGTCGCCGGCTCCGCCGACAACCAGCCGTCGACCGGTCCCGGACGGACGATCAGGACCGCCACGGACAGGACGATCAACACCAGAACCGACAAACCCGAGACGATTGCCGTACGCCTCCCGCGAGCCCGCGCCGGCTTCCCCTGCGCCCCGGAAGGCACAGCCGCCGCCCCCGGAGGCATGAACACCGCCCCTGAGAACCCGCCCGCCGCCCCGGAAGGCACCCCCGCGCCCCCGGAAGGCGTCGCCCCGGAAGGACCGGAAGGAACCGACGCGGACCCGGAAGCAGCCGACCGGACGGACGCGGACCCCGAAGCGGCCGGCGGCGCGGGGTTCACGGGCACCGATGCGCGCCCGTACATCCCACCAGCCGGACGCGGCGAATTCGGGGTATTCGGAACAAACCCGGCACCCTCTACCGGATTTTCACCCACTCGCGCCCCCGACACGCCGCCGTTCTCGGGTTGGTCCTGTGAATCTTGCCTCCCCACGCGCCCCTCCCCAGTCCGTACCGGCAGACTTAGGGGAGACTACTTACATCCGGCACACCGGTGCGCGCGGATCTGGTCGGGTCGCAACCCGTCTCCGTCGCCCGGGTTTATCAGCCGGCTCTCGGGGCCGGGCTAACAAGGGAGCGAACTATGGATTTCGACGTCACGGTTGAGATCCCGAAGGGCCAGCGAAACAAGTACGAGGTCGACCACAAGACGGGCCGCATCCGACTGGACCGGACGCTCTTCACCTCGACGCAGTACCCGGCCGACTACGGCTACATCGAGGGCACCCTCGGTCAGGACGGTGACCCGCTGGACGCACTCGTGCTGATCCAGGAGCCGACCTTCCCGGGCTGCCTGGTCCGTTCGCGCGCGATCGGCATGTTCCGCATGACCG
>CAKUMG010000809.1 GCA_934667465.1 uncultured Actinoplanes sp.
GCTCGCCGGGACCGCCCTGCTGGTCGCCGCCCTGACGACGGGCCTGCTGCTCGCGTGGCATCCCGACCCCGGCCCTGGCGTCCTCCCGCCCCCGGTCACGCTGCCGGCGCCGCCCGTTTCCGAGCCCTCCGCGGCCCCCACCGACCGGGCGGACCGCTCCGCCCGCTCCGCCCGTTCCGCCGGGGAGGCGACCGGCACCGTCCCGCGCCCGCCGGCACCCACCACCACGGCGTCAGCATCGCCCGCCGCCCGCCCGCCGGCGTCCACACCGCCCACCGCCTCGCCCTCCTCCCGTGCTCCACAATCGGCCCTGGCCGTGGGCGCGACGATCACCCTGGCCCCCAGCGACGACCCCGCCGCCCGCCTGCACCACCGCGGCTTCCGCGCCCGCCTCGACCGGGCCCCCGGCGGCGCCGCTTTCACCGTCCGGCGCAGCGTGGCGCGTTCCGGCTGTCTCAGCTTCGAGTCCGCCGACCAGCCGGGCCGCTTCCTGCGCCACCGCGACTTCGAGTTCCACCTCGACCCGTCCGACGGCAGCCCGCTCTTCGCCCAGGACGCGTCCTTCTGCCCCGAGCCCCGCCCCGGCGGCACGGTGGTGCTGCGCTCCCTCAACTTCCCGGACCGCTTCGTCGGCCGCACCGGCGACCTCGCCGACCTGAACCCGGCCCCGGTCGCGTTCCTGATCCGCCCGCCCGGCTGACGGGCCGCAGGAACGTCTCGGCGAGGCCGGCCACAACCATGGCGCCCCGGGTGTTGAGGTGCACGGTGTCGGTGGCGAGCAGGCAACCCGCCCCAGCAGCTCGATCGTCTCCTCGAACAGGGGCAGATACGCGGCCACCTCGCGGGCGCTCACCGCAACCCGCCCGCGAGCCGGTTGGCCGCGGATCCGGATGCTCCCCGAGCGCGGGCGGCGACAGCAGCGCGGTCGTCGCCGGCGTGGCCCGGACGATCGCGGTGAGGGCCGCCCGGTAGGCGCCGGGTGCCGGATCGGCGCGCAGCGACAGCGCTGCCGGGGTGCGGTCGTCGAGGAGCGCGCGCACGTCCGACAGCTTCCCCGCGTAGTCGCCGCTGACCAGAGCCCGCGTGAGGCTGTCACCCCCTCGTCGGGTGAGCATGCGGTGACCGTCCACGTCCGAGTGCGCACCGCCCTGTCAAAGACCGTGCCCGGCCACCGAGGACGGTGACCGGGCGCGGGCGGTGCGGAAGAGACGTCAGCGAGCCCGCCGCGTCACCAACCGCTGCAGCACGATGAACGCGAACAACAGCACCCCGACCACGATCCGCGTCCACCAGGGCGACAGGTCCCCCTGGAACGCGAGGAACGTCTGGATCAGGCCGAGCACGAACACCCCGAGGACCGTACCGAACAGATAGCCCGACCCGCCGGTCAGCAGCACCCCGCCGATGACGACCGCGGCGATCGCGTCCAGTTCCAGCCCCGAGCCGTGCAGGCTGTAGCCCGACAGCATGTAGAAGCTGAGCAGGATGCCGCCCAGCGCCGAGCAGAACCCGCTCACCGCGTAGACCCCGATCCGGGTACGGGCGACCGGCAGCCCCATGAGCAGCGCCGAGTCCGCGCTGCCGCCGATCGCGTACACGTTGCGGCCGAAGCGGGTGTAGGCGAGCACGTAGGCGAAGATCAGGACCACGACCAGGGCGATGACGACGCTGCTGGAGATGAAGATGCCCGGGGCGAAGCGGATCCGCTGCTGGGCGACGGTGGTCCAGAAGCCGTCCGTGATCGTGATCGAGTTCCGGTTGATCAGCATGGCGAGGCCGCGGGCGAGGAACAGCCCGGCGAGCGTGGCGATGAACGGCTCGATCTTGAAGTAGTGGATGATCGCGCCCATGCCGGTGCCGAACAGGGTGCCGCCGAGCAGCATCAGCGGCAGCACGACGCCCGGCGGCCAGCCCGCGCCCAGCAGCGTGGCCGCGAGGGTGGTGGTGAGGGCGACGAGCGCGCCGACGGAGAGGTCGATGCCGCCGGTGAGGATGACGAACGTCATGCCGGCCGCGACGACCAGCAGGAACGCGTTGTCCACCAGGATGTTGAGCAGGACCTGGGTGTCGGAGAAGCCGTCGTACGTGACCGCGCCGAGCCCGTACATGAGCGCCAGCAACCCGAGCGTGGCGAGCACCGGCACGTGCCGCAGCCGGGGCCGGTAGACCCGGTTGCGCGTGGCCGGCGTGCCCCGCCCGGTGGCCGGCGTGGTGCCGAGAGCCGTCATGCCGCGCCTCCCGGCAAAGAGAGCTGACGAGATGCCGTACGCGTCATGCCGCGCCTCCCGCCGAGGAACTGAGGGCCTCCGTGCGGGAAGGCGGGGCCGGGGTGGGCGGCTTCCTGCGCCGGAGGACCATCGCCCGGAACGCGGCCGATTGGACCAGGCAGAGCACGACCACGACGACCGCCTTGAACAGCAGAGTGGTCTCCACCGGGATGCCGAGGGTGACCGTGGTGACGTTGAGGGATTCGATGAGTACGGCGCCGAGCACCGTCCCGGCCAGCGAGAAGTGCCCGCCGGTCAGCGCGGTCCCGCCGATCACGACCGCGAGGATGGCGTCCAGTTCGATGAGGTTGCCGGCCGCGTTGCTGTCCGCGCTGGACACGTTGGAGCTGTAGATCAGGCCCGCGATGCCCGCACCGAACGCCGAGACCACGTACACCAGGATCGTGATCCGGCGGGCGTGGATGCCGGCGAGCCGGCTGGCGGCGGGGCTGCCGCCGACCGATTCGAGCAGCAGGCCGAGCGCGGTGCGGCGGGTGAGCACGACCGCGACGGCGACCATGGCGGCGGCGATCAGCACCGAGACCGGGATCGTCAGCGCGTAGCCGGCGCCGATCACCCGGTAGGCGGGCGAGTTCACGTTGACGATCTGCCCGTCCGTGATGAGCTGGGCGATGCCGCGCCCGGCCACCATGAGGATCAGGGTGGCGATGATGGGCTGGATGCCGATGACCGCCACCAGCATGCCGTTCCAGGCCCCGGCCAGCACGCAGAGGAGCAGGGCGGCGGCGACCGCGACGAACACGCTGCTGCCGTCGGCGATCAGGACGCAGGCCAGGGCGCCGGACATCGCCATCACCGAGCCGACCGACAGGTCGATGCCGCCGGTCGCGATGACCAGGGTCATGCCGACGCCGACCAGGATCAGCGGGGCGGCGCGGCGCAGGATGTCGATCAGCGACCCGTACAGGTGCCCGTCCTGGAGGGTGACCGAGAAGAACCCGGGCGAGGACAGCAGGTTGCTCAGCAGCAGCACCACCAGGACGGCGGCGGGCCAGAACAGCCGGTGCCGGACGATGCTCATGGGGTGGCTCCCTCGGCGATGGTGCGCATGATCCGGTCGGCGTCGAGGCCGGCGGTGTCGGTCAGCTCCTCGACCAGGCGGCGGTCCCGCAGCACCTCGATCTTGTGACTGAGCCGCAGCACCTCCTCCAGCTCGGCGCTGACGAACAGGACGGCCATGCCGCCGCCGGCCAGCTCCGTGATCAGGCGCTGGATCTCGGCCTTGGCGCCGACGTCGATGCCGCGGGTGGGCTCGTCGACGATGAGCAGCCGCGGCTCGGTGATGAGCCAGCGGGCCAGCAGCACCTTCTGCTGGTTGCCGCCGGAGAGGGTGCGGAC
>CAKUMG010000810.1 GCA_934667465.1 uncultured Actinoplanes sp.
GCGCCAGCACCGCGCCGAGGCCCACGCCGAGGGCGTCCTCACCGGTCAGACGCCCGGCGCGGCCGCGGCGGGCCCGGTCTGGGCACCGTCTTCCGGGACCGGGTCTTCGTCGGCTTTCTCGCGCTGAACTTCCTCGTCGTCCTCGTGGTCCTGCAGCACCAGACGACGCTGCCCATCGCGATGACCGAGGACGGGCTCAGCACCGCCACGTTCGGCTGGGTGATCGCGGTCAACGGCGTGATGATCGTGCTGGGCCAGCTCTTCATCCCGAAGCTGATCGACGGTTACCACCGGTCGCGGGTGCTCGCCCTGGCGACCCTCGTCATGGGCGTGGGGTTCGGCGCCACCGCGTTCGCCGACTCCGCGGGCTTCTACGTGCTGACCGTCGTCATCTGGACCCTCGGCGAGATGCTGCAGAGCCCGTCCAACTCGGCGCTCGTGGCGGAGCTATCGCCGTCCCTGCTGCGCGGCCGCTACCAGGGTGTCAGCTCGCTGTCCTGGTCGGCGGGCGGGGCCCTGGCGCCGGTGGTCGGCGGGTTCGTCCAGCAGCACGGCGGCAGCACGGTGCTGTGGCTGAGCTGCCTGGCGCTCGGGGTGCTCGTGGCCGGGGGGCAGCTGCTCTCCGGCCGGCGCTGGGAACGCCGGGTCGCCGAGCTGCGCGTCTCGGAGCGGGCGCCGGCGAAGCAGCCCGACGCCCCGCCCGCGTCGCCCGCGTCCACGTCGCCCACGGCCACCGAGCTGGTGCACGGGGAGGACATCACCCCGCCGGAGAAGGCCCCGCGCTGATCAGCGCGCGACCAGCTCCGCGGCGGCCAGCGCGCTGAGGTCGACGTTGGGCAGCAGCCGGCCCTGGGCCTCGGTCCCGATCTTCACCAGCGGCCCGCGCTGCAGCAGGTTGCCCGGGTCGCCCGCGTCCTGGTGCTCGCTCTCCTCCCAGACGGAGTCCTCGATCGCGTGCAGGGCGGGCACGACGAAGCCGAGCAGCTCACCGCCCGGTGCCTCGATCAGCAGCACGCGGCTGGTCATCGGGTCCGGCGTGTCCACCTGGCCGAGCATCCTCGGCAGGGACAGCAGCGGGACCGACAGCTTGCGGTGGGTGAAGATGCCGAGCAGCGGGCCGGCGGCGTCGAGGGCGATCGCATGCTGCGGGTAAGGGACGATCTCCGCTATCTGCGCCAATGGCGTCGCCGCCTCCGTGCCGACGCTGTAGGTCAGGAACTTGCGGACGCTCGGTACCACCCGCCGGCCGTCCGGACCGGCCGCCTTCTCCGCGGAACCGGGCCTGCCCGCCTGCGCCACGGCGACGGGATCCTGGTCACCGGAGAGCGACACCGAGAGGTTGCCCAGCGCGTCGAGCTCGGCGTCGGCCCGCAGCGCCGAGCCGTCCAGCAGCAGGTGCTGGTCGCCCGACCCGGTCTTGAGCACCCCGGTCAGGAACCCGTCCTTGCGCATCCCGAGCGGCGGCAGCGGGAGCAGGTCGTCGACGGGCACCGACGCGATGTCGGCGATGTCCGAGACGGTCAGCACCACCAGGCCGCGGGGCACCGCGATGACCAGGCCCCGCAGGTTGCCGTCGTCCGGCACCGAACCCAGGCCCAGCAGCATCAGCGGGTCCACGGCGGGAACCGCCCGGTCCTGCAGGTGCACCACGCCGCGGCAGGTGCCGCCGTCCAGCGGCGACGAGTGCAGGGTCAGCTGCGGGATCACCGAGTGCACGTGGCCGACGTCGATGCAGAGCCTGATCGGTCCGCAGCGGAGCAGCAGCACCGTACGGCGGGAGGTGTCGGTGTCGACCCCCAGCCCGATGACCGAGGCGCGCGGGCTGGTGTCGCGCACGACCGGCACGCCGGGCAGGCTCGAGATGGCCTCCGCGTCCAGCAGGGACACCACCTCGCCGTCCTCCGGCCGCTCGAACGTGTGCGAGAACAGCGCCGGCCGGTCCCCCGCGACCGACGTCTCCAGCAGCGCCTCCGCGGGGATCCGGGTGACGCCCTCGATCTCCTCCGCGAGCAGCCCGAACATCTGCTCGCCCCGCGCCACGATCACGATCACCTTGCCGTACGCGTCGTCGGCGTTCACATAGCCCGCCAGCAGGCACAGGTCGAGCACGGGGATCACGACGTGCCGCAGGTTGACCGCCCCCAGCAGGCCGACGGCGGTGACGGGCAACTGACTGAACGCCGCGGGCCGCATGATCACCTCCCGCAGCTCGTCCAGCGGCAGGGCGACCCGGACGTGACCGGTGTGGAAGACCCCGTACAGGGCGTCGGTGCCGCTCACCTCGCCGAGCCGCCCTCCGGCGCCATCGCGGCGTCGGTGCCGATCAGATCGTTGATCAAGTCGTTGACCGACCGGGACGCGCTCTGCTGCAGCTGGGTCGAGTCGGCGATCCGCTTGATCGACTCGCTGGTCGAGGCGACACTCTTGAGGATCTGCCCGAACGCGGCCTGCGCCCGGTGCGACACCGTCGAGCCCTGGCCGACCCGCTGGGCCGACTCGTGAATCAGCGTGGTGATCTCGCGGGCCGCCTCGGAGGAGCGCTCGGCCAGCTTGCGGACCTCGCCGGCGACCACGGAGAAGCCGACGCCGTGCTCGCCCGCCCGGGCCGCCTCGATCGAGGCGTTGAACGCCAGCAGGTTGGTCTGCCCGGCGATCTCGCCGATCACGTTCACGATGGCCGCGATCTGGTCCGAGGACTTCTCGATCAGGTCGATCGCCTCGATGGACTTGCGCAGTTCCTCGTAGCCCTCCTGGGCGTTGTGCTGGGTTTCCCCGGCGAGCGTGCTGGCCTGCTGGGCGGCCACCACGATCTCGTCGATGGAGCCGGTCAGCTCGCCGATCGACCGATTCATCTCCCGGGTCTTCGACGAGAGCAGTTGCTCCAGCTGGACCTGGTCGGTGATGTCGTGCGCGTACTTGACGACCTTGAAGGGCTCGCCCCGCATGTCGAAGATCGGGTTGTAGGTCGCCTGGATCCAGACGTCGCGCCCGAACTTGCCGATCCGGTGGAACCGGCCGGTGAGGTACTCGCCCTTGCGCAGCCGCAGCCAGAAGTCGCGGTACTCGGCCGAGGTCACGTAGTCGCCGGAGCACAGCATGCTGTGGTGCTGGCCGACCAGCTCGCGCGCGGAGTAGCCCAGGGTGCGCTGGAAGTTCTCGTTCGCCATCAGGATGGTGCCCTCGAGGTCGAACTCGATGACCGCCTGCGCCCGGTTGATCGCCTGGTCCTTGCCCTCGTACTCGGCGTTGCGCAGCTTGGTGCCGGTGATGTTGGTGGCGTACTTGACCACCTTGTAGGGGCGCCCGTCGAGATCGAGGATCGGGTTGTAGGTGGCCTGGAGGTAGATCTCCCGGCCGCTCTTGCCGACGCGCTTGTACTCACCGGAGTCGAACTCGCCGCGGGACAGCTTCTCCCAGAAGGCCAGGTATTCGGTGCTCACCGCCTCCTCCTTGGTGACGAACATCCGGTGGTGCTGGCCGCGCACCTCCTCCAGCGGGTAGCCGACGGTGTCGAGGAAGTTCCGGTTGGCCGCGAGCACCCGGCCCTGCAGGTCGAACTCGATGACGGCCTGGGCCCGGTCGATGGCGGCGTACTTGCCCTTGAGCTCGGTGACCTGCCGCCGGT
>CAKUMG010000811.1 GCA_934667465.1 uncultured Actinoplanes sp.
AGCACGCACAGACGGGCCCGCCCGACAACCGAGCACGCTGCGCCGCGACGTCGTAGATCTCGGCCTGGTAGCGGGCGGGGTCGATTTGCGCGCATCGGTCATCATTGAGTGGTGCGCTTGATCTTGAATGTTCTGTGGTTCGTGTTCGGCAGCGGCTTCCTGCTCGCGATCGGCTATGGGATCGCCGCGCTCATCTGTTTCGCGCTGATCGTGACGATCCCGTTCGGGGTCGCGGCGCTGCGGCTCGCCGTCTACTCGCTGTGGCCGTTCGGGCGGACGGTCGTCAGCCGCCCCACCGCCGGGGTCGCGTCGGGGCTCGCCAACATCATCTGGGTCGTCGTGGCCGGCTGGTGGCTCGCGCTGACCCACATCGCCGCCGGGATCGCCCAGTGCGTGACGATCATCGGCATCCCGTTCGGCATCGCCAACTTCAAGCTGGTCCCGGTCGCGTTCTGGCCGCTCGGCCGCGACATCGTCGAGCTGGACTGACCGCCGGCCCTGCTCGCCGAGGCCGGCGCCAGCGGGCGACCCAAAAACCGAGCCGGTGGGGGCGGGTGGCCCAAAAGCCGAGCCGGTGGGGGCGGGCGGCCCAAAAGCCGAGCCGGTGAGGGCGCCGTCAGCGGGCACCCAGGGCCAGGTCGGCGAGCGCAGCGTCAGCCGGTGCCCAGGGCCAGGTCAGCGAGCGCGACGTCAGCGGGCACCCAGGGCCAGGTCAGCGAGCGCGACGTCAGCGGGCACCCAGAGCCGGGTCGGCGAGCGCAGCGTCAGCGGGCGCCCAGAGCCGGGTCGGTGAGGGCGATTCCGCGCGACCGCAGCACGAGGAACAACCGGTCGCGCTGCTCCCCCGTCAGCCCGCCGGTCGGGATGCCGGTGGCCTGGAACGTGCCGGTGAAGACCATGACCTGCCCGGGCCACCGCTCGACCCGCCGGACCGCGGCCCACGGGAAGTGCTCGGTGCCGAGGCCGGCCGTGAGGTGGATCCCGTCCGGGCTCAGCCGGTAGCCGACCGGGTTCCGGATGTCGGCGCGGGTGCGCCCGGACGATCGTCTCGAGCAGGTACGGCAGCACCGCCAGCATGAGCACGACCCAGCCCACCACCATGAAAGTCGACTCCGCGAGCCGGCCGGAGAGGTACAGGAGGAGCAGCACGGCCGCGAAGATCGCGACGGGGATCAGCGCGAAGACCGGTGCCAGCAGCCGGCGCGCGACGGCGCGGATCAGCGGCGGGGTGTTGTCGGCCTGGAACACGAAGTCACTCACGGCCCCGGAGCATAGGTGATCTTGTCCTACGTGGATGCCCCGCGCAGGAAGCCGTCGAGGAGCGGGCCCAGCTCGGCGGCGAACTCGTCGAAGAAACCGTGGCGCCCGCCCTCGTACAGGTGCAGTGTGGCGTCCGGGATCCGCTCCGCGAGCAGGGGCGCGTTGGCCGTCGGGACCATGTCGTCGTCGGTGCCGTGCAGGACCAGGGTCGGTGCCTGGATGAGCGGGAGCGCGTCCCAGGCGTCGTGGCGGTTGCTGGCGCGCAGGTGGGCGCGGCTCTCCTCCGCCGTCATGGACGGGTCGCCGAAGAGGTGGCTGTCGCCGTGCCAGGCGTCGGTGTAGAAGAGCTGCCGCAGCGTACGCATCCGGGCCCCGGTGGACGGGTCGGCGAGCCGGCGGCGGACCTCGGCCGTGCGCTCGCGGGAGTGCCGGCCGCCCGGTGAGGTGCAGGCGAGCACGAGCCGCCCGACGAGCGCGGGGTGCCGGGCGGCGAGGTGCTGGGCCACGCGGCCGCCCATGGACGTGCCGTAGACCGCGGCCGGGGCGCCGGTGACCGAGCGGAGCACGCCCGCCGCGTCCTCCGCGAAGCCGGCAGTGGTCCAGTCGGCGAGCGGCCCGCGGCTGTCACCCGTACCGCGGTAGTCGAATGTCACGACCTGGAAGTGGCCCTCGAAGCGCTCCCGCAGGCCGGTCCACCACGCGTGCGAGTTGGCCTGTCCGGCGAGCAGGAGCAGCACCGGCCCGTCCGCGCGGCCGCTGCGCTGCACGGCGAGCGGGAATCCGTCCGGGGTGACGACCTGGGCCATGACGTGATGATCCCATCCGCTGCGACGCGGGCGCTTGACGCGTACGGCTAATGCCCTTAGCCTTTAGCTAACGCACGTAGCTAACGGATCCGAGGAGCGCACCATGACCGCATATGTGACAGTCGACGGCGGCACCATCGCGTACGACGCGACCGGCGAGGGGCCGCTCGTGCTGCTGGCGCCCGGCATCGGCATGAGCCGCGACGCGTACCGGTTCGTGGTGCCGCGGCTGGTGGCGGCGGGCTACCGGGTGGCGACCGCCGACCTGCGCGGCGCCGGCGAGTCGAGCGCGCAGTGGCCGTCGTACAGCCGCACCGACATGGCCGGCGACCTGCTCGCCGTGATCCGCCACCTCGGCGGGCCCGCGGTGCTCGTCGGGCACTCGATCTCCGGCGGCGCCGCCACCATCGCGGCCGCGCAGGCACCGGAACTGATCACCGCGGTGATCGAGCTGGCGCCGTTCACGCGGGCGCAGTCGTTCAAGCTCGGCGACCTGCGCGACGGCCCCTACCGCCGGGGGATGGTGAAGCTGGCGGGGACGATGATGGGCAGCCTGTCGTCGTGGAAGGGCTACCTGGAGCTGGCCTACCCGGGCCGGAAGCCGGCCGACTGGGACACGCACCTGGCCGGCATCGAGGCGATGCTGCGCGAGCCGGGCCGGATGAAGGCGCTGCAGAAGATGACGCAGTCGTCGCCGGCCGACGCGGGTGCGCAGCTGGGCAACGTCCGCTGCCCGGTTCTGATCATCGAGGGCACGCTCGACCCGGACTGGGCCGACGCGCGCGCCGAGGGCGAGGCCATCGTGGCGGCGCTGCCGGCCGGGCGGGGCCGGCTTGAGATGATCGAGGGCGCGGGACACTACCCGCACGACCAGTACCCGGACGAAACGGTGGCCTCGATGCTCGCGTTCCTGCAGGCCCACGCCCGTGCCTAGGGCCGGACTCGCCCCGGCCGCGGTGATCGCCGCCGGGGCGGACCTCGCCGACGAGGTCGGGCACGCCAACCTGACCATGGCGCTGGTCGCGGAGAGACTGGGGGTACGCACCCCGTCGCTCTACAAGCACGTCGAGTCCCTGGAGGCGTTGCGCCGCGGCATCACGATCCTGGCGATCCGCGAGTTCAGCGACGCCGTCTCCCGCGCCGCCGTCGGCCAGTCCGGCCCGGCCGCGGTCCGCGCGTTCGCCGACACCCACCGCCGCTGGGCCCGCGAGCACCCGGGCCGCTACGCCGCCACAGTGCGTGCCCCCGCGCCCGGCGAGCAGGACGAGGAGCGCCGCGACGTGAGCAACCAGGTCGCCGAGATCATGTACGACGTGCTCGCCGGCTTCGAGCTGCGCGGCACCCACGCCGTCGACGCCGCCCGCGTCCTGCGCGCCAGTCTGCACGGCTTCGTCACCCTCGAGGGCGCGGGCGGCTTCGGCCTCCCCCGCGACGTCGACCGCAGCTTCCACTTCCTGGTCGACACCATCATCGCGGGCCTCCAGCACGGCCCGGTCGACACGGTCGACGCGGCCCCGCAGCCCTCGAGCCGCCAGTACCACGAC
>CAKUMG010000812.1 GCA_934667465.1 uncultured Actinoplanes sp.
GGTCCTTCTTGCGGTCGACGATCGTGATGAAGCCGTCGCCGTCCTTGCGTCCCAGGTCGCCGCTGCGGAACCAGCCGTCGACCAGCGCCTGTTCGGTGTCCTCGGCGCGGCCGAGATAGCCGGCGAAGACGTTGTGGCCGCGGATGACCAGCTCACCCAGCTCGCCTGGGGGCAGGAGCTCGATGCTCTCCTCGATCTCGGCGCGGGCGATCTCCACCTCGACGCCCCAGACGGGGTGGCCGATCGTGCCGGCCCGCGTGCCGAACGCGGGCTGGTTGGTGGTCGCCGTGGGTGAGGTCTCGGAGAGCCCATAGCCCTCGAAGATCGGCGCGTGGAACGTCTCGGTGAACTTCTCCAGGACCGCGACCGGCAGCGACGCGCCGCCGGACGAGCAGATCCGCAGCTCGGGCAACGTTTCTGCCTTCGCGGCCGCCTCCAGCAGCGCGATGTACATCGTCGGCACGCCGTGGAAGATGGTCGCCTTCTCGCGGACCATGAGGTCGATGGCCGCCTCGCCGGTGAAGCGGGCCAGCAGGACCAGGGTGGCGCCGAGCCGGAACGCGGCGTTCATGGCGACCGTCTGCCCGTACGTGTGGAAGAGCGGCAGGCAGCCCATGATGACGTCGGACGACCGGGCCTCGTTGACGTCGAACGCGTTGGCGGCCGCGTTCATGACCAGGTTGAGATGGGTGAGTAGCGCGCCCTTCGGCTCGCCGGTGGTGCCGCTGGTGTAGAAGACGACCGCGACATCCTCCGCTTCGCGGGTCACGTACGTGCGCAGCGGCGCCACGGCCGCGGCGACCTCCTCGAGCCGCGGGGGCGCGTCGGGCACGCCCGGGGGCATCGGGCCGACGCTCGCGACCTTGACGCCGGCCTTGTGCGCGGCCGCGACCGCGGTCTGGAGCTGGCTCGAGTGGGCGAGCAGCAGGTCCGTGCCGCTGTCCCGGAGGACGTACGCCATCTCGTCCGGGGTGAGCAGCAGGTGCACCGGGACGATGCGGGCGCCGACGGCCAGCGCGGCGTAGTAGGCGCGCGGGAAGTCGGTGACGTTGGGCACCAGGACCGCCACGGTGTCGTCGGGGCCGACACCGAGTTCGCGCAGGCCCGCGGCGTACGAGAGCGCCTCCTGCCACAACTCGCGGTAGGTCGTCCGGTGTGGCCCGTCGATGACGGCGACCTTGTCGGGGTAGCGGCGGGCGCCCTCGGCGAGGATCGTGGCCAGGGACAGAACCGTCATGACAGGTGTCCTCCGATCTTCGTGTACCCGCGCAGCAGGTCGCGGGAGATGATGAGCCGCTGCATCTCGTCGGTGCCCTCGTAGATGCGCATCAGCCGGACCTGGCGGTACCACCGCTCGATCGGCAGCTCGCGGGTGTAACCCATGCCGCCGTGGATCTGCATGACCCGGTCGACCACGTTGTTGACCATGGCGGCGCCGTGCAGTTTCGCCATGGACGACGCGTGGCGAGGGTCCCAGCCCTGATCCACGGTCCAGGCGGCGCGCAGGATCAGCCAGCGGGCGGCCTCGATCTCGACCTCGGAGTCGGCGATCATCCACTGGATCGCCTGGTTGTCGCCGATCCGGCGACCGAAGGTCTCGCGGGTGTTGGCGTACTCGATCGCCATGCCCAGCGACCGTTCGGCGATGCCGAGGGCCTGCGACGGGATCAGGTAGCGGCCCTTGCCGATCCACTGCATGCCGAGCTCGAAGCCCTGGCCGATCTCGCCGAGGATGTTGCGGGACGGCACCCGTACGTCCTCGAAGACCAGCGCCGCGGGGCCGCCCTCGCCCATGGTCTGGATGAACTCGGAGCGCCAGCCCATCTCGCGGTCCACCAGGAACGCCGTCGTGCCGCCGCCGCGGACGCCCTTGTCCCGGTCGGTGACCGCGACGACGATCACGAAGTCGGCGTCGTTGCCGTTGGTGATGAACGTCTTCTCGCCGTTGAGCACCCAGTCGTCGCCGTCCTGGCGGGCGCTGAGCTTGATGTTCGCCGCGTCCGAGCCGGCGCCGGGCTCGGTGATGGCGAAGCAGGAGATCCGGTCGCCCTCGATCGTGGGCACCAGGTAGTCGCGCTTCTGCTCGTCGTTGGCGTGGTACAGGATGTTGTCCGCGTCGCCGCCGAACCGGAACTGGATGAAGGTCCGGCCGATCTCGGTCCAGATCAGCGACTGGAGCACCGCGGGCAGGTCCATCCCGCCGTACTCCTCCGGGGTGGACAGGCCCCAGAAGCCGAACTTCTTCGCCTTGAGCTGCAGTTCGCGCAGCTCGCTGCGGTCCAGGCCGGGCTGGTGGGCCCGCTCCCGGCGCAGCGCTTCCTGCTCCAGGGGCATGACCTCGCGGGTGATGAACTGGCGCGCAGTGTCGCGTACCGCACGCTCCTCGTCGCTCAGTGAGAAGTCCACGTGCTAAAACTAGCGGTGTAAGTTTTTGTGAGTAAAGAGTTTCGGGAGCGTTGAATGGCACGGCCGCGGCACACCTTGCTGACCCGCGAGCGCATCGTCGAGGCGGCGGGCAAGCTCGTGGACGGCGAGGGGCTGGAAGCGGTGTCGGTGCGCCGGATCGCCACCGAGCTGGGAGTCGCGGGGCCGTCGCTCTACAACCACTTCGCCACCAAGGGCGAGATCCTCGACGCGGTCGCCGACGCCGTGGTGGCACGGGTCAACGCCGACTGGTTCACCACCCACCCGTGGGACGACGCGCTGCGGCTGTGGGCGCACTCCTACCACGCGGAACTGTCGGCCCACCCCAACATCGTGCCGGTGCTCGCGCACGGACCCGGGCGGCGCCCGGCGGCGCTGGCCATGGCGGACACCGTCTACGGCGGACTGATCCGGGCCGGCTGGCCGCCCGCGCGCGCCACCCACATCGGCGCGCTCATGCGCTACCTGGTCACCGGTGCGGCCCTGGGCTCGTTCGCGCTGGGCTTCGACGAGGACCCCGGCCTGTACGCCGGTCGCTACCCCCACCTGCACGACGCGCACCTGCTCGCCGAGCGCCGGCGCAGCGTCGACGAGGGCGCGTTCGCGCTCGGCCTCGAAACGATCATCACGGGTCTGCAGGCCCTGAAGGAGAGTGTGCTGCGATGAACCGCGACAAGCTCTACATCTCCGGGCGCTGGGTCACCCCGGCGTCCGGCGCGACGATCCCGGTGGAGAACCCGGCCACCGAAGAGGTCATCGCGCACGTGCCAGCCGGGACGGCCGCCGATGTGGACCGGGCGGTCGCCGCCGCGCGCGCCGCGTTCGAGGGCTGGGCCGCCACGCCGCGGGCCGAGCGGGGGGCTGCGCTGGGCAAGCTGCACGGCGCGCTGGCCGCGCGGGCGGACGACATCGCGCGTACGGTCGGGCTCGAGCTGGGCACGCCGCTCAAGGTCGCCGCGCTGGTCCAGGCCGGACTGCCGCTCACGGTCCTCCAGTCGTACGCGGACCTGGCCGCCCGGCCGGTCGCGGAGGAGACCGTCGGCCACTCGCTCGTCGAGCACGAACCCGTGGGGGTCGTCGCCGCGATCACGCCGTGGAACTATCCGCTGCACCAGGTCGTCGCGAAGGTGGGCGCCGCGCTGGCCGCGGGGTGCACGGTGGTGCTCAAGCCGAGCGAGCTGACGC
>CAKUMG010000813.1 GCA_934667465.1 uncultured Actinoplanes sp.
TGGCGCTGTCCAGGGCGGCGTAGAAGTCCTTGGCACAGGCCTCGGCCCGCACGACCGGTCCCCTGGTCACCACCGTGATCTCCACGCGCTGGCAGTTGTCCGACTGCCGCGGGTTGCGCTCGTGGAACAACTCCACGTCGACTCTGATCAACTTCTGGTCGTACCGCTCGACTTTTGCCAGCTTGTCGGCGACGTGTTCCCGGTAGTGCTCGGGAACCTCTACGTTGCGGCCCTTGACGACAATGTCCACTCGTGACCTCCCCCAACATCGGCTTGCAGATCGCGGTGCTCGTGCCGGCGGCGCGGAGGACCGGTCCTCGCTGAGCTGTGTGCTCGCTTCGCGGAGCCGTCCCGTGCGCGTGCCGGACTGGCTTACGAGGACGCTCCTTTCCGGTGCGGCGGGCCGGTGACCGGCTTCGCTCCGGGTGGCGGGTAGGCGATCGCGCTTACCCTCGTCACCAAAACGCTAACCTGCGGACGCCTGCTCGTCACCCCTCGTCGGGGAACCCGATAGCGGGACTTCCGGCCCCCGCGTCACTCTTCCGGGCCGGCTCCGGCGGGCGGTCTGCGAACTCTGCGCAGCCTCGTCGCCGCGAGCACGGCGGCCGCTGTGACCTGCATGTCGACCTCCCGCAGCCGGCTCGTCACCGCGGCCAGCGTGGCCCCCGTCGTGACGATGTCGTCGACCACTATCAGGGTGCCTCTCATCGTCGGCCGCCGCCGCGGAATGCGGATCCCGCCCCCCTTTATTCGCAGCGAATTCTCAGCCGCCGTAGCCCGTCCGGACGCGTCCAGCGACACGGAGTCAGGGCGGGCGAGCGCCCGCAGCGGCTGCACGGATTCCGCCCGCCACCCGGCATTCCGCAACCGCCGCACCGCGTGCACGACGAGTCGCGCCATGTGGTCACCGTTCCGCTCCCGGGCCGCCCGCGCGGTCGACGGCACGGGCACCACCGTCAGCGGCACGCCGGCCCCGCCGCCGTGGCGCACCGCGGCCGCCGCCACCGACACGGCGAGCAAGGCCCCCAAGGGCCGGGCCAGCCGGTGCCGCCCCCGTTCCTTGTACGCGAGCAGCGCGCCCCGCAACGGCCCGGCGTACGCACCGGCGGCCACGCAGGGCGGGAAACCGCGCGGCGGCGGCGTGGGCGAGGCGCCGTACGGGACGAGGGCCTCCAGCGCCGCGACGCAGCCCGCGCACACGCCGAACCGCATCGGGACCCGCTCGGCGCCGCACCCGGCACACGCGCCGGGCAGCACCAGGTCCGCGAGGTCACCGCCCAGCGGACCGGCGACCCCCGCGAGCCACCTCACCCACCCGTCACGCCCGTCCCGCGGCACCTCACCACGCACATCGCCCGCCGCCCTGTCATGCCCCGCCTCCGCGGGCGACCGGTGCGGACCCAGGGACGGCCGGGGCGGGCTCCCGGACGGCCAGGGCAGGCCAGCAGACTCCCGGGGCGGGCCGGCAGATGATCGGGGGCCCGCGGACGACCACGGCGGGCCCGCGGACGACCACGGCGGGCCCGCGGGCGACTTCCCGGGGTGCCGCACCGCGAGACCCTCCCCTGCCAGGCGTCAGCGGAGGAAGAACGGGAAGACCGGCTGGTCCTCCGGCGGCGCGTCCGTGACCGGTTCGGCCAGGTCGCCGACCCGGATGCGGACCGAGTCCGACAGCACGTCGAACGCGGCGCCGCTGGCCATGTACTGCGTGACTTCCGGCAGGCGGGCGTCGGAGAGCGCACTGACCGGGAACGACGTCAGGTACGTGACGGGGGCCGTGCCGATGTCCGCGAGCAGCTCGAGGTGCGACGTGCCGTCGATCTCGGACACCATCAGCGCGACCCGGTCCCGGTCGCTGCGCGTGCCGGCCACCACGACGGCGGTCTCGGTGAACCAGTCCACCGCCGTGACGGTGTTCAGGTCGACGATCTCGGTCCGCCGCGGCATGGTCAGCGCCGGCCCCTCCCCGCCCGCGGTCATCGCCGCCACGTAGAGCCGGCCGCCCACGACGACCGCGATCCGCCGGCCGTCCGGTGCGACCGCCACCGACGTCACGGTCCCGGGCGGCCCCGGCCACGCGATGGGCCGCAGCGGATCACCGGCGGCCGAGAAGCCGTAGAGCCGGCCACCGACGATGATCAGTCCCAGCGCGCCGGTCTGCTCCTCGTCGTCCGTCAGCGCCCACACCGGCGTGCCGACCGCGCCCTCGGGCAGGGCCACGGCGCGCAGGTCGGTCTGCTCACTCATCGCCACGCCGCCCACCCGCAGCACCGAGCGCCCGCCCTCGCGGGTGACCAGCGCGGCGTAGCGGCGGTTGCCGCCGGGACCGGGCCAGCCGCGCGCCATCGCGGCCGACTGCACGTTGCGGTTGGCCTCGGGCCGGATCACCGGGATCGGATCGAGGGCGCCCGGCGAACCGGCGATCCGCCGCACCTGCCCCCGATAGACCACGAAGCGCTCGGGAGTCCCCGACAGCCGGTAGGCCGCGTTGTCGGCGTAGTAGTCGGTCTTGTCGTAGCTGACCGGGTCCAGGTTGCCGACCTGGAGCTCCAGCACGCGCGGCAACAGACCGTCGCGCAGCGACCACATGAGCTGGCGCCGCAGCCGGTCGAGGGCCTGCGCGTCGTCGGCCGGCTGGATGGACTGGCCGTTGAGCCGGATCTGCAGCGTCCCGTCGCTCACCGCGGGCACGTTGCCGACCAGCGCGGCCCCGTCGGGCAGCGGTTCGACGGAGTCGCCGAGCCAGTCGGACGGCCCGTCGATCAGCCACCGGATGACCTCCTGGGGCTCCTGCGGGGCAGGCACGAACGCCGACACGTAGCGCACGTCGGGCACCAGCGCGGTGTGGTCGCGGTTCCAGAAGTAGATGACGCGCTGGTCGTAGTACTTGGCGAGCGCGTCCGTGGTGAGCAGCAGCGTCTGCGGTGCCTTGGTGACGAACAGGCCCTCGCTGCCGGTGATCTCCGAGACGGTGAGCTTGTAGGTCTGCGTCCCGCTCTCGGTCGGCGCCTCGAGGATCCCGTTCTGGTTGAGGATGCCGATCGTCTTCGCCGGGACCACGATCTCCTCGTCGCCCGGGTTGATGACCGGTCCGCTGTCGTCGAGGTCGATGACCTTGATGTTGTTCGGCGCCTTGAAGCTGTTCTGGAACGAGGTGGACAGGAAGTCCTTCACCTGTTCGAGCGACGTCTCCTGGTCCGCGGCGGCGGCCGCTTCGAGGTAGGAGGACACGAGCTCGCCGGGACTGGCGGCGCCCTCCCTGGTGCCCTGATCCGGCACGGTGTCGACACCGGTGGCGTTGCCCTGCTGCGCGTCCGGCTCGCCGACCCGGACGACCTCGGTGCTGTCGGGGATGCCGCACCCGCCGAGCAGCAGCGTGCCGCCCAGCATCGCGGCCACGATCGCCCGCGCTCCGCGTGTCATCGCCGCACCTCCGCCGGTTCGCCGTGGCCGGTCCCGCCGGCCGGAAGATCGTCGTCGCCCGCTTCGGTGACTGCCCCGGCGCCCGCCTCCGGGACGGCCCCCGCCCCATCCGGAGCCCCGAGCCCGGCAGGCGCGGCAGGCTGCGCGGGCCCGGCAGGCTCAGCGGGCCCGGCAG
>CAKUMG010000814.1 GCA_934667465.1 uncultured Actinoplanes sp.
AGCGGCTGCTGCCCCTTGCCTCGTACGTGAAGCTCGATCTGCTCCACGGCGACCTCAGCCACCTGGACGAGATCGTCGCCGCGTGCCGCGAGTTCCCGGACATCCAGATCGTGGCGGAGGGCCTGGAGACGGGCGAGCACGTCGCGCTGAGCAACAGATACGGCTTCGAACTGCGGCAGGGGTACGTGCTCAGCCGCCCGCAGGTGCTGACGGCCGCCAGCCTCACCCCCTCCAAGATGCGCCGGCTGGAGCTGCTCGGCGCGCTGAGCGCCCAGGACGCCGACCTCGACAAGGTGCTGCGGATCATCGCCGGTGACCCGGCGCTGACCATGCGCGTGCTGCGGGCCAGCAACTCGGCCGCCGTCGGCGCCACGAGCCGGGTGTCGTCCGTACGGCAGGCCGTGGTCATGCTCGGTCTCGCGCACATCCGCCAGTGGGCGATGCTCATGGTGGTCGACGACGTGGCCGAGGCGACCGAGACCCAGATGGCGGAGGCGCTGACCCGGGCCCGGCTGTGCGAGAACGTGGCCGCCGCGTTCGGTGCCACGCCGGACGCCGCGTTCATGGCGGGGCTGATCACCGCGGTGGCGCAGATGCTCGGGATGAGCCCGGCCGCCATGGCGCACCAGCTGCCGCTCACGCCGGAGATCGAGACGGCGCTGGAGCGCGGGGCCGGGCCGCTCGGGCAGGTGCTGCGGGTCGTCAACGCGTACGAGCGGGGTGATCTGACCGAGGTCGCCGCGGCGTACGCCGGTCATGATCTGTCCGGTACCGTGGTGGCCGCGATGCGCTGGTCGGCCCGGGCGGTCGCCGCGACGCAGGGTGCCGCCTGATCGCGCTATTGCCCCTCTCCTATGGGCATAATAGGCTTTCGCGCATGGCCAGCATCTCCCCCGCCACCCGCCTCGCGAGCCCGGTCGACACCGCCACCCACGGCGTCTACGTCCCGGGCGAGATCGTGACGTTCGGCGGCCGGATCACCGACGACGGCGAGTTCACCCCCCGCGCGGGCCGCTATCACCTGTACGGCGGTTTGTTCTGCCCGTGGTGGCACCGCGTCGCGATCACCCGGGCCCTGGCCGGCCTCGAGGACGTCGTGAGCATGTCCTACGTCGACGGCGAGCGCGACGGCCGCGGCTGGGCGTTCCGCGACCAGTACGGCCCGGACCCGGTCAACGGCTTCACCCTGCTGCGCCAGGCCTACGAGGCGACCCGCGAGGGCTTCACCGGGCACGTCTCGGTGCCGGCCCTGTGGGACCGTGCCACGGCCCAGCTGGTCAGCAACGACCCGCGCGCCATCGGCATCGACCTGGCCACCCGCTTCCGGCACCTGGCCACGCCGCTGATCGACACCTACCCGGAGCACCTGCGCGACGCGATCGAGGAGCTCGACGCCTGGCTCGGCCCGGCCGTCAACCGCGGCACCGCGCTTCTGGAGGCTTTCGAACAGCTCGACGGCCGGCTCCGGGACTCGCGCTACCTGCTCGGCGACGCGGTCACCGAGGCCGACATCCGGCTGTGGGTCTCGCTGGTCCGCTACGACGTCGGCGCGAACGCCCGCCGCGAGATCAACCCGGGGCTGCACGTCTACCCGTACCTGTGGTCCTACGCACGCGACCTCTACACGATCCCAGCCTTCGCCGGCACGACCGACTTCGCCGCCTTCAGCGCCCCGGGCGCGCGCCCGCCCGACTGGTCCGCCCCCACCGACCGTGCCTGACGCACAGGCGCCGCTCCCGGGGGTGGGAGCGGCGCCTGATCGTACGGAGCGGGGGTGGGTCAGGTGTGCCAGCGGAGGAGGGCGGCGCCGACGGACATGCCGCCGCCGAATCCGGCCATGAGGACCAGGTCGCCGTCGGTGAGGGCGCCGGAGCGGGCCGCAAAATCGAGGGCGACCGCGGGTGAGCCGCTGCCGACGTTGCCGAGGCGGTCGAGGACCAGGTGGGTGCGGGCGGCGCCCAGGCCGGCCGCGGCCACCAGTTCGTCGATCATGACGCCGTTGGCCTGGTGCGGGACGAAGTGGCCGACCTGGTCCGGGCCGACGCCGGCCCGGTCGAGCAGCTTGTGCAGGATCGGCGGGACGCCGCCGACGACGAAGTCGCGCACGCCGCGGCCGTTCATGCGGAAGAAGTGGTCGCCGTCGGCTACCGTCCGCGCCGAGGCCGGCAGGCGGCTGCCGCCCGCCTTGACGTAGATCAGCTCGTGGGCGTCGCCGCGGGTGACCAGCTCGACGTCGATCAGGCCGTACGGGTCCGGGACCGCGCCGATCACCACGGCGCCCGCGCCGTCGCCGAACAGGATCGCGGTGCGACGGTCGTCGAAGTCCAGGATGCGCGAGTAGACGTCGGCACCGATCACGAGCACCTTCGCGGCCGGGCGGGCGGCGACGAAACCGCGGGCCAGCGACATGGCGAAGACGAACCCGGCGCACACGACGTTGATGTCGAAGCACGCCGCGCGGTGCGCGCCCAGGGCGTACTGCACCAGCGACGCGGTCGGCGGCTGCGGCGAGTCGGCCGTCGACGTGGCCACCACGATGTAGTCGATCTCGTCCGCGGCCAGGCCGGCGCTGGTCAGGGCCGCCGCGGCCGCCTTGGCGGCGAGGTCGGAGGTGGCCTCGTCCGGTGCCGCGAAGCGCCGCGCCTCGATCTTGGTCTTGCGCGTGATCCACTCGGGGGTCGTGTCCGTCACCCGGCGGACCAGGGCCTCGTTGGTGACCTCGTGCTCGGGCACGTAGGAACCCGTGCCCAGGATCCCGGCGTGTGTCGTCGGCTGCATGCCGGTTCGATCGGCGTGGCCGCTGCGCGCATGAGAACTCCCCCGCGCACAGATCCACGGCGGGCCGCCGCGCGCACCAGAACTCGCCCGCGCACGGATCCACGGGCCTCGCCATAATCATTCACTGTGACCAATTGGGAGTACGCACGCCTCGAATACCGGGCGGCCGGCACGTTCGGCTCCGACCGGTACATGGACTGGACCGCCACCTTCCACCACCCCGGCGGGGTGCTGCGCTGGGGCACCGACGAGCGCTTCGACGACCTGCGCCACCTCAACCGGGCCGGCGCGGCCGGGTGGCAGGCGTTCGACCGAGCCGCGATCCACGTCATCAACGAGCCGCACCGCCTGCACGGGGTGACCTACTCGATGCGCAGGCCCGTTCCGTAGACCGAAGTTCGTCAGCTCTCGACTTCGGTTGGTTCCGCCGGGGGTGTCCCCTGCGCCTGAATGGAGGAGGACACGGAACGCCGGAGGAGGAGCGATGGCACGCACGACGACACGACGCACGATGCTGCTGGGCACGACGAGTCCCTGCAGGTGCCGCAGGACGAGGCGCGCGGGCAGGCCGCGACGTGGGGGCGCATCCCGCGCACCTACATCCGGCACACCCGTGACGTGTGCATCCCGCCCGCGCTGCAGGACCGCATGATCGCCGAGGCGGACCGGCTGACCCCGCGCAACAGGTTCGACGTCCGCTCGGTGCCCGCCACGCACATGGCGGACGCGGCGGGCTGGGCGGCGAGCGTGGAGATCGTCGACGAGCTCGCGACCGCCGTCACGCGATGACCGGAACAGGGCCCGGCGGCCGCGGGA
>CAKUMG010000815.1 GCA_934667465.1 uncultured Actinoplanes sp.
CCGCCCGGCCTCTCTTTCATCGGAGGGGCCGGGCGGATAGCGTCCGGCTGTACGCATGCCGAACGCCGGAGGTGCCCCATGCCCGTGACCCGGTCCCTGATCATCGGTGGCGACGAGGTCGCGGCCGCCGACGGGCGTACCACCGACGACCTCGGCCCGCACAACGCGCTGATGGCGAGCGAGACCGGCGGCGCGCTCGGCTGGTCGCTGTTCAACGTGGGGCTGGCCGCGTCGATGCTGCGCGAGGCAGCCGCCCTGACCACGCTGCCGGTCGGCGAGGTCCTGGCCGGCGCGGATCCGGGCGCGATGTCGCTCGCGATCCGCCGGCCCGCCGGGGTGGTCGCCGCGTTCGCGCCGTGGAACGCGCCGCTGATCCTCGGCTCCCGGTCGCTCGCCGCGCCGCTCGCCGCCGGCAACACCGTCGTGCTCAAGGCCAGCGAGGAGGCGCCCCTGGCCTGCGCGCTGTTCCTCGCCGACGTGCTGCGCGACGCGGGCCTGCCGCCGGGCGTGCTCAACGTGCTCACCAACGACCCCGCCGACGCGGTCGTCGTGGCGGAGACGCTGATCGCCGACCCGCGGGTCCGGCGGGTCAACTTCACCGGCTCGACCACCGTGGGCCGCCGGATCGGCGAGCTGGCCGCCCGCCACCTCACGCCCGCGATCCTCGAGCTGGGCGGCAAGAACGCGGTGCTGGTCCTCGACGACGCCGACCTGGACTACGCGGCCGACGCCGTGGCCTTCGGCGCGTACCTCAACTCCGGCCAGATCTGCATGTCCGCCGACCGGATCATCGTGCACCGGTCCGTGGCCGACGAGTTCGCGGCCCGCCTCGCCGCGAAGGCCGCGAGCCTGCCGACCGGCGACCCCACCGACCCGCACACCGTGATCGGCCCGCTGATCAGCCCCGGCGCGGCCCGGCGGGTGGCCGGCCTGGTCGGCGACGCGGCGGCCGCGGGGGCGACGATCCTGGCAGGAGGGGGTACGCCCGACGGCGCGCACTACCCCGCGACGGTCGTCGCCGGGGTCACCGCGTCCATGCGCCTGCACACCGAGGAGATCTTCGGCCCGGTCTGCACGATCCTGCCGGTGGGCACCGTGGACGAGGCGGTCACGCTCGCCAACGACAGCCCGTACGGGTTGACGGCCGGTGTCGTCACCCGCGACCTGGCCCGCGGCCTGGCGGTCGCGCACCGGCTGCGCACCGGCATCGTGCACGTCAACGACCAGACCGTCGACGACGACCCGGCCGCACCCTTCGGCGGCGTGGACGACTCCGGGTACGGGCGCTTCGGCGGCCGCGTCGGGCTGAAGGCCTTCACCGACCTGCGCTGGATCACGCTCCGGCAGCGCCCACAGCGGTTCCCGTTCTGAGCACCCGCAACCCGGCCCGCGGCCAGGGAGGCGACCGGAACGGCCGACCAGGTGACAGGGTGCAGCGGGACCGGCCGGCGGGCTGACCTGAAGCCGCCGTCGTCAACCGACGACGGCGGCGGAGTTCAACCGACGACGGCGGCGGAGTTCAACCGACGACGGCGGCGACGTCGAAGGCGAGGCTGGCGAGGAGGATGACGAACGCGACGCGGAAGCGGCGGCGCTGGCCGGCCGGGTCGCCGGTGCGGAGGCCGTTGATCAGGAGGGCCAGGGCGGCGACGCCGAGGAGGACGCCGATGAGCAGCAGGGTCCGCATGGCCGGCCGGTCACCGGCTCTGCCAGGTGCACAGGCAGACGCGGTTGCCCTCCGGGTCGGCGAGGACCCAGAAGGCCGGGGCCGAGCCCTCGTCCACCAGCGTGCCGCCCGCCGCGAGGGCCGCGTCGATGCGCGGCCGGACCTGGGCCGGGTCGAGCCAGACGTCGGGGTGCCAGCGCTGGCGGGGCTCCTCAGCGCCGGACTGCGGAGAGCCGCCGGACTGCTGGAACCAGACGGCGGGCAGCCGGCCGTACGGGTCGCGCACCTCGTCGCGTACCTCGTCGTAGCCCAGCACCGCCGCCCAGAACGGCTGCAGGGCCGCACCCTGCGGGGTGTCCAGGCCGAACTCGATCGTCCCGGCCGAGTCGCACTCCAGGGCGAGGCCGGCCGCGGCGGCCAGGTCGGTGATGATCCGGGCGAGCCGGATGTCGCGGCCGGTGACCCCGCCGGTGTCGTAGCTGGTGAGCCGGATGTCGAGGCGCTTGTAGCGCAGGTCGAGCTCCGGGTGGTGGTCGCGGCGCTCGGCCTCGGCACCGATCGCGTTCACCAGGGCCAGCCCGGTGGCGAAGTCGGGGGTGTGCACGCGGGTGTGCAGTGCGTCCACGAGGTAGGCCCAGCCCTTGAGGCCGGCCTCGGCGATCTGCTCGCCGGTCAGCGCGCTCATGTCAGGACGCCCCCTCGAGGATCTCCCGGAGCCGGGCCAGGTCGGCGGTGACGGCCGCCCGGTCGGCGGCGAACTCGTCGTCGCTCATCCCGGGCTGGCGGCGCAGCGTGAACACCACTTCGGACCCGTCGTCGAGCGGCAGCACCCGGAACGGGTTGTGCACGCTGACCCCGTCGGGCAGGTGCACGTCGTGGTCGAGGACCAGGTGCTCGTTCGGGCCGGCGTAGGTCAGGCGCACCCGTCCTCCCGGCGTCTCGACGAACCAGTCGTCCCCGGCCTTCTCCACTTTGGTGCCCAGCCCGGGCGCCCAATCGGGGATGTGGGTGGGATCGGACGCGTACGCATACACGTCCGCGGGGCTCCGGTCGATGTACTGGCTGAGGTGCAGCGACTCCGTGGCCATGGCCCCATCATGCCAGCGCCCGCGCCCCCACGGGACCCTCGAGCAGCACCTGCACAAGCGAGCGCGGGCCAACACGACGAAGCGCGGGCACCTGCACAAGCGAGCGCGGGCCCGCACAACGAAGCGCGGGCCCGCGACAAGAAAGGTCAGCCGCGGAAGAGCGCGAACCGCTGCCGGTCCGCGCCGCCGACAGCGGTGAACGCGCCGCCCGCGGCCACCCGGCGGTGCGCCGGGTCGGCGGTGAGCGCGTGCACCCCGACCCGCCCGTTCGCGCGCGGGTTCCACCCGGTCAGCCGCCCGTTCCCGTCGAGGGCGGCCAGCTTGATCCGCGGGCTGTAGCCGGCCGGGCACCCGAGCTGGGCGATGGTGCTGGTGCTGCGGCAGGCGCGGTCGAAGTGCCCGCCCGCGTAGGTCGTGTTGCCGAGGACCGCCACGTTGTGGACGTCGCCGTCGAAGAGGTGGGTCCAGCGGACCTTGCCGGACGGGCCGTAGCCGACGGCACGGCCGCCCGGGCCGGCGGTGCCGGTGCTCAGGCCGGTGCGGGAGACGGCGAGGTCGAGGACGTTGTGCGGGGCCCGGGGCCGGAACGAACCGATGAGGCGGCCGGTGGACGGGAAGACGGCGGCGAGGTTGCCCCGCCGGGACCCGTTGACCTTGTGGAAGTCGCCGCCGAGGTAGAGCCGGGTGCGGGTGGCGGCCAGGGCGCGGACCCGGGAGTCGGTGGCCGGGCGGAAGCCGCGGTCGAGGGCGCCGGTGCTGTGCCGGAACGCGGCGACGTTGCGGCGGGCGGTGCCGTCGACGGCGG
>CAKUMG010000816.1 GCA_934667465.1 uncultured Actinoplanes sp.
GGGGTCGTTCGGGTCGTCCGGGGTCGCCGCGTGCCGTTCGGAGATCCGGATCTGGTTCATGATGAACCGCAGGTCCGAGGCGTTCAGGGTGAAGCCCTGACCGTCGGCCGCCTGGGCCGCCGTCACCGTGAGCCCGGGCAGCACGCCACCGGCCTCCCGCCGCCGGCGCGCCCGCCGCTGGAACTGGCCCGGCGGCCTGGCCGCCTGGCTCTGGCTCATCGTCGTGCTGGTCCCGATCTACTGGATCGTGGTCACCAGCCTCAAGACCCAGAGCACCTACTTCGTCCAGAACCCCCTCGCGCCGCCGGACGACCCGACGGTCAGCAACTACCAGATGGTCCTCGAGTCGGACTTCACCCGCTACTTCATCAACAGCGTGATCGTGACCGCGGGCACGGTCCTCCCGGCGGTGCTCATCTCGTTCATGGCTGCCTTCGCCATCGTCCGGGGCAGCGGCACCAGCCGCTTCCTGCGCGGCGCCAACGGCCTGTTCCTGATGGGCCTGGCCATCCCGCTGCAGGCGGTCATCATCCCGGTCTACCTGATCATCATCAGGCTGAAGATGTACGACACCCTGGCCGCGATCATCCTGCCGTCGGTCGCCTTCGCCATCCCGCTGTCGGTGCTGGTGCTGACGAACTTCATCCGCGACGTCCCGCGCGAGCTCTTCGAAAGCATGCGCGTCGACGGCGCCACGGAGTGGGGAACCCTGTGGCGGCTGGTCTTCCCCCTGACCCGGCCCGCCCTGGTCACCGTCACGATCTACCACGGCCTGATGACCTGGAACGGCTTCCTGCTGCCGCTGATCCTGACCCAGAGCCCGGACCAGCGCACCCTGCCGCTGGCACTGTGGACCTTCCAGGGGCAGTACAGCATCAACGTCCCGGCCATCGCCGCGTCGGTGGTGCTGACGACCCTGCCGATCGTCGTCCTGTACGCCATCGGACGCCGCCAGCTGCTGAGCGGGCTCACCGCCGGCTTCGGCAAGTAGACGCCGGTCCGCCGCGCCCAGGCGCCCGGCCAGCACCCCGTAGTGCTCCAAAAGCAGATCCACGTCCGTCGTGTAGACGGTGAGCCGGACGAGGTGGGCCAGGGACATGCCGGCCTCGCCGAGCACGGCCTCCAGGTTGGCGAGGCTCAGCGCCACCTGCCCCGCCATGTCGCCCGCGTGCTGGGGCTTGCCGTCGCGGCTCATCGCGGTCTGGCCCGCGCAGAACAGGGTGCGGGTGTGCCCCGCAACGAGTGCGCCCTGGTGGTAGCCCCATTCCGCCGACCAGGTCCACGGGTTGACCGTTGTTCGTTCCATGCCGTCTCAGCTCCTTGTCGTCACGAGGGATCTCGTGCCGTCGAGACTCGCAGCGATTCACGACATCCTGTGTCAGGTATTTCTGGCATGGTGCTCGCATGCGGGCCGACCGGTTGGTGACGCTGGTGCTGCTGCTGCGCCGGCGCGGCCGGCTGTCCGCGGCCAGGCTCGCCCGCGAGCTCGAGGTGTCCACGCGGACAGTGCTGCGCGACATCGAGGCCCTGTCCACGGCCGGCGTGCCGGTGCACGCCGAACGCGGGCGGCACGGCGGGTTCGCGCTGCTGCCCGGCTTCCAGGAGCGGCTCACCGGGCTGACCCACGACGAGGCGCTCGCCCTGCTCGTCGCCGGGTCACGGCGCGGCGCGCAGGCGTTCGGGCTCGGCTCGGCGCTCGCGTCGGCTCTGCTCAAGGTGGCCGATGCCCTACCCGGAAGTTCGCGGGACACCGCCGCCGACGCGATCGAGCGGCTGCTCGTCGACCCCGGGACCGACCTGCTGGCGCGCCCGATCGCCGCGGAGGATCTTCCCGGCGGCACGGTCACCGAGGTCCGGCGGGCCGTCCTCGCCGGACGGCGACTGCGCATCCGGTACGCCGCCGCGGACCAGCCCGCGGCCTGGCGCACCGTGGATCCGGTCGGCCTGGTCGCCGCCCGGGGGCAGACGTACCTACTCGCGACGCGGGACGGCGCCGACCGCACGTACCGGCTGTCCCGCATCCTGGCGGCCGAGCAACTCGCGGAGCCGGCCCAACGCCCGGACCGCCCGGACCTGGACCGGATCTGGCGGGAGCGCAGCGCCCGGTTCCGGGCCGGGGGCGATCAGGTCACGGCCCTGGTGCTGGTGGACGCGGCGCGGCGGGACGAGCTGGTGGCCACCGCGCTGGCCGCCCGGGACGACGGGGCCGACGCGGACGGCCGGGTCCGGCTGGAGCTGACGTTTCAGGACCGCCGGCACGCCGAGTGGGCGCTGTGGCAGCACGCCCCGGACGCGGAGACGGTGGGCCCGCCCTGGTTACGTGCCGCCCTCCACCGCCGCGCCGCCGCGATCGCCGCCCGCCACGCGCCGCCGCCCGAGACCTGACGGCCCGGGGCCTTCCCCGCCCACGAACCGTCGCCTCTTCGCTACCGCGATCAGCAGCAGGATCCGACGGCGGAAGCATGAGCCACCGCCCGGCGTGACCGGCGGAAGCGCGAGCCGTGCCCCGCGTGACACCCCGGATCCGGCGTCTGGCCGGTGGGCGGGCGGGCTGTCAGGGGGTCTTGGGCGCCGCCGTGGCATTCGGGGTCGGGGGCTGGGAGTCGCCGAAGCCGATGGCGTCGCGGAACGCGTGGTCGAGCAGTGAGACAACCGTTAGTCCAGGCCGGTGGTCCGGCGGCCCAGTACGCCTTTCCCGCTACTTTCTCGGGTTCTGGCTTCCAGTTCCGGCTCGCACGCCGCAGGGTGTGGACCGTTGCGGCGTCGCCGGTGGCAACCAGCGAGCGAGATACGCCGGCCGCCGTGTCGGTCGCTGAACGCAGAAGATCGGCTCGGCCGGTCACCTTCGGAAGCACCGTGATCGGAGCGTCGATACCCAGTTCGGCCAGCGCCTCGGTCAGCCCCGCGGGGTTGCGCGACTCGAAGATGTACGTGGTCTCGCCGGCCAGCCGGTGCAGGGCGCAGGCGAGACCGACGCTTGTCTCGTCTCCGATGAAACAGCGCGCGGCCGGTCACGGAGGCCAGGTCCATCGAGCGATGGGGACCGAGGACGTCGCACGTGTCACCGACGGTCGCGTCTCGGAACCACTGGGCGCCGGGTCCGCCGGCGTGGGCGAAGCCGATCAATTCGACGGTGCCCCGATCGGTTTCGGCATTGATGGGGGTGTAGGTACGCAGCGCCATCGTTCCGCGCCTGACCCGGATCCGCAGCTTCGAACCCGGCGTCCAGGTGGCCTTCCGGAAGGCTTCAGCGGTCAGTTCTGCTGCCCTGGTAGCGGCCCCGGTCACGGGGCGGCACCAGGTCGCCGATCAGGGCGAAGGCCAGGACGGTCAGGCCACCGGCGCCGAGGTCCTGCACGACCCGGAAGCCGATCAGCTGGCCCATGGTCTGCGCCAGGCCGGAGGTCACCGAGCCGAGCAGGAACAGCGCGATTGAGGCCAGGAAGATGTTCTTGCGGCCGCGCAGGTCGCCGACCTTGCCCCAGACCGGGGTGGAGATCGCGGTGGCCAGGGCGTAGGCGGTCACCACCCACGACAGCATCTCTACGCCGCCGA
>CAKUMG010000817.1 GCA_934667465.1 uncultured Actinoplanes sp.
CGCTCGACGAGCGCGCCGAAGTTGCCGACCCCGGCGAGCTTGTAGCCCTCCTTCTCGGCCCGGGACGCCTCCTGGCGCAGCGTGGCGAGCCGGGCGTAGACCCGGTCGACATGCTCCTGCTCGACGGCGATCTCCTGGTGCAGGACGTGGGCGTCGCTCAAAACCGGTGTGCTCCCCGCTGGGTCCAACTCCCCATGCGTGCGATGGGGGCAATCGAACTTACTCCTGTGCGGGGGGCACCGTCGACGGTGGCACGCCCGGACGTCAGGCGGCCTGCCCCCAACTGTCGGGATCATTACGGTCAAGAGCCTGCTCGAGTACGGCGGTCAGCGCCGCCGTGACGACGCCGGGGCGCTCCATCATCAACATGTGACCGGCGCCCTCACACACCGTCAACTCGGTCCCCGGCAGCGTGTTCGCGATCGACTCCGCGCAGGCCGGCGGGGTGAGCCGGTCCTTGTCGCCGACCAGGGCGGCCGCGGGCACCCGCCCGAGCGCGGCCAGGGTCTCGAGCCGCTGCTGCGCGCCGACCGAGGGCCGGAAGCCGCCGATCGACCGGAGCGACGCCCGCCCGACCGCGCCCATCGTGACCCGCAGGTCGTCGGGGTCGTACTCGTCGCCGAAGAGCAGCCAGCGCACGGCGGGCTGCAGCGCGGGCAGCGCGACCCGGTGCGGGTTCCAGGCCCCGAGCCGGGCGAGCACCCCGGCGCCGGTCTCCTCGGCGATCCGCAGCACGGGCGTGAGCAGCGGGGGCAGCCCGTAGCAGGTGTGCGTGACGCCCTCGGCGGTGGTGGACACGAACAGCAGCCCCGCCACCCGGGCGGCGAAGTCGTCCGGATGCGCCGCGGCGTACTCCATGATCGTCATGCCGCCCAGCGAGTGCCCGGCCAGGACGACCGGGCCCGATGGCACATACGCGTCGAGCACCTCCGCGAGGTCCTCGCCGAGCCGGTCCACGGTGGCCGAGCGCAGCAGGGTCGCCCCCGAGCGGCCGTGCCCGCGCGCGTCGTACGTGATCATCCGGGTGTCCGTGCCGGTCAGCGCCGCCACCTGGTGCCGCCACGAGCGCCGGTCGAGGCACCAGCCGTGCAGGAAGACCACGGTCAGCGGGGCATGCCGGGGACCCGACGTCTCGACGCTCAGCGGCACGCCGTCGGACAGGACGAGCTCCGATCGCTCGATCATGGGCACCTCCGTGAGTCGCACGGCCCCGTCTGTACCCGCGGGTAATCAGGATCACCCGTGATCGGCGGAAAAAGCCAGGCCCTTTCGATCACGCTGCGCTGAATGACCAGTCACCCGGGGCGAGAGGTACGGGCCGGTAACGTGATGTGGCTCGCACACACTGTTCGACGGCGGTCACTCATAGAGAATCGGTGCCATGACAGGCTCCTCACCTGCCGCGACGCCCGCGGCGTCCGTCCCCCCGCCCGCCGACAGCCGCCTTGTGCGGCCGGAGGATGCGCTCGAGGCGCTGCTGGCGGGCAACCGCCGCTTCGTCGAGGGCCGCCCCCAGCACGGTCACGACGTCAGCTCGGCGGCCGCCTCCTCGGGCGGGCAGCAGCCGCACGCCGTCGTGCTCGGCTGCATCGACTCCCGGGTGCCCCTGGAGGCGATCTTCGACCAGACGTTCGGCTCGATCTGCGTGGTGCGCTCCGGCGGGCACGTCGTCGACCGGGCGGTGCTCGGCTCGGTCGGCTTCGCCGTGTCCGCGCTCGGGGTGCCGCTGATCATGGTGCTCGGTCACGTCCGCTGCGGTGCGGTGGAGGCGACCGTCGGCGCGCTGCGGGCGGGTTCGCGGCCGGACGGCGACGTCGGCTACCTGGTGGACGAGATCGCGCCGGCCGTCGACGGCGTGGGGCTGGACGACCCGGAGGTGGGCGCGAAGGCGATGCGGGCGCACGTCGCCCGGACCGTGCGGCGGCTGCGCGAGGTCACCGGGGTGCCGGAGGCGGTCGAGGCGGGGCGGGTCAGCATCGCCGGTGCCGTCTACGACCTCGACACCGGGCGCGTGGAGTTACTCGCCTGACCGGTTGCTCCGGTTTCACGTTCGCCTGGCGGGATCGGTGCGGACGTGCGGCGGTGCGCCCGGAAACGCCGCCGAATGCGAAAAGGCGCTCCCGGTCCGAAAACCTGGGAGCGCCTCGGCGCACGGCCTCTCCGCGCCTCGCCGCGCGGGCGGAACTCAGCGCTTCCGCGTAGCAGCGGGGCGGGAATCGGCCCTCGTGCGCGAGATCAACCCTCGCGTGCTGCGTCCACGGGGCGAATCAGCCCTCGAAGACGCCGGCCTCGGCGAGACGCTACTCGGTGGCGGCCCAGCCGTGCTGCGGGAACGCGTTGTCGAGCGCCTGGATCTCGGTGCGGATCTTGGCACCGTGGCCCGCGGCCGACAGGGTGCGGATCTCCTCGACGAAGGCGTCCGAGTCGGTCTTGAGGTGGTTGGTCTTGCCGTTGGTCAGGTTGCGCACGTACGCGAAGCGGCCGTCGGCGAGCGGGATGAGGTACTTGAACTCACCGAGCACGCTGAGGGCGCCACCCTGGCCTGCCTGGCCGGCGCGGACGGATGCGCGGGCGGTCTTTGAGGTGTTGCTCGCCACGGCGGTACTCCTTGAGGAAGAACGGGTGTCGGCAGAAAAAGCCGCAGCCAGCCTACACGACGCTTCCCGGGCCGCACCGCCGGACGGGTCGGGACCGTTATGCCTGATGTGACGCAGCGGCCATTCCCATGTCGATATTGCGGTTTCTCTGGCGCACCATCCGTACCACCCGGCATCATGGGACACGATCAACCGCGGTCGAGGTCGTAGGGGAAGACGCACCTCGGTCTCCGGGAGGTCACCGTGCCAACGTGTGGCGTCGTATACGTCCACTCGACCCCACTCGCCGTGTGCCAGCACGTCGAGTGGGCGATCGCGCGCGTCCTGACCGCGCCGGTCACCCTGCACTGGACCGCGCAGCCGGTTGATCCCGGCATGCGGCGGGCCGAGTGCGGCTGGACCGGAAGGCCCGGCACTGGCGCAGAGCTGGCTGCTGCCCTCCGGCAGTGGCCGATGATCCGTTTCGAGGTCACCGAGGAGCCGAGCCCCGGCGTCGACGGGGAGCGCTTCATGCACGTGCCGGGCCGCGGCCTGTTCCGCGGCACGATCGGTGCCTCGGGCGACATCCAGCTCGGTGAGGACCGCATCCGCGCCCTGATGGCCGCGGCCCGGGCCCCCGAGGCGCTGTCGCACGCCCTCGAGAAGGCGCTGGGCACCGCCTGGGACGCGGAGCTGGAGCCCTACCGGTACGCCGGGGACGGCGCGCCGGTGACGCTGCTGACCCGGGTCGGCTGACGCCCGCCGTCGTCCACTTCAGCGTCGGCGGCTTCCACCGCGCCCACCAGCTGCTCTACTTCGACGAGATCGCCGAGCGCCGCATCAGCACCGGCTGGGGCGTCGTCGGCGTGAGCCTGCGCCGCCCCGAGATGGGCGAGGTGCTGCGGGCGCAGGACGGGCTGTTCACCGTCGTCGAGCGCGACGCGGGCGGCGACACCGCGCGGGTCGTCGGGGTCGTGC
>CAKUMG010000818.1 GCA_934667465.1 uncultured Actinoplanes sp.
GCGGGGTGGTGGACGAGCACGGGACCGTGATCGCGCAGACGCGCCGCGAGACCCCGGCCGACGACCCGGCCGGCACCCGGGACACCATCGTCGCGGTCGCCACCGAGCTCGCCGCCCTGCACCCCGAGGCGGACGCGGTCGGCATCGGCGCCGCCGCATGGATCGACGCGGCCGGGGCGACAGTGCTGTTCGCGCCGAACCTGGCGTGGCGCGAGGAGCCCGTACGCGACATCGTCTCCAAGGCCGTCGGGCTGCCGACCGTGCTGGAGAACGACGCGAACGTGGCCGCGTGGGCCGAGTTCCGCTTCGGCGCGGCCCGGCACGCCGACGACTCCATGGTGATGATCACCGTGGGCACCGGCATCGGCGGCGGCGTCGTGCTCGGCGGCAAGCTGTGGCGCGGCGCCAACGGCATCGCCGGCGAGCTCGGGCACATCCAGTCGGTCAACGGCGGGCACCCCTGCGGCTGCGGCCGGCTCGGCTGCCTCGAGCAGTACGCGAGCGGCAACGCGCTGGTCCGCTTCGCCCGCACCGGCGCCCGCGAGACCCCGGAGCAGGCCGAGCTGCTGCTGCGCCTCGCCGGTGGCGACGCCGGCGCGATCACCGGCCGGCAGATCACCGAGGCGGCGCAGTCCGGCGACACCGTGGCCCGGGAGGCGTTCGCCCAGGTCGGCTACTGGCTCGGCGTCGCGATGGCCGACCTCGCGCAGACGTTCGACCCGCAGGTGTTCGTGATCGGCGGCGGCGTGATCGACGCGGGCGAGCTGCTGATGGGCCCGACCGAGGCGACCTACCGCGAGCAGCTCGCGCAGCGCGGCCGGTTCCCGGTGGCGGACATCCGCGCGGCCGAGACCGGCAACACCGCCGGCGTGCTCGGCGCGGCCGACCTGGCCCGCCGGTTCTGATCGACTCGCGCAACGCGAGGATCGACCCACACAACGAGGAGACGACGGTGTCCGGGATCCCCCTGCGGGTGCTGAGCTACAACGTGCACGGGATGCGCGACGACCGGGCGGCGCTGACCGGCCTGGTCCGCGAGCTGGCCCCGGACGTCGTCGTCGTGCAGGAGGCGCCGCGCCGGTTCCGCTGGCGCTCCAAGTGCGCATCGATCGCCAGCGACTGCGGGATGGTCGTGGCCGCCGGCGGGCTCCCGTCGCTCGGCAACCTGATCATGGTGACGCTGCGGGTCCGGGTGCACGAGAGCTGGGCGCTGCGCTACCCGCTGACGCCCGGCCGGCACCTGCGCGGGGCGGCGTTCGCGCGCTGCGAGGTCCCCGGCGCCCGGTTCACCGTGTCCGGCTCGCACCTGGCCACCGACCCCGTGGAGCGCCCGCACCAGGCGGCCCGCTGGAAGGAGGCCCTCGCGGCGATCGACGGCCCGCTGATCGCCGGCGGCGACCTCAACGAGGGCCCCGGCGGGGACGGGTGGCGCACGGTCGCCGACGGGCTCACCGACACCGCCCTCGCGGCGGGCGGCACGGCCGGGCCGACCTTCCCGGCGACGCTGCCACGGAACCGGATCGACGCCCTGTTCGTCTCGCCCGGCATCGAGGTGACCCGCTACGAGGCGGTGGACGGCGACGTGGCCCGCCGCGCCAGCGACCACCTGCCCGTCCTCGCGGAGCTGCGCCTGCCCGGCGAGTGAGAGACCGCTTTCCGAGGAAGCATCACTTCTGCGAGTATTCCCGGGTGCTAGACACCCCTGACATCGCCGACCGGCACGACGCGGTCTGCGTCATCGGTGCGGGCGCCGGCGGCCTCGCGACGATCAAGAACCTGCGTGAGCAGGGGTTCTCCGTGGACTGCTACGAGCGCGAGACCTCGGTCGGCGGCGCGTGGAACTGGCGGCACGACCGCAGCCCGGTCTACGCCGCCACCCACCTGATCACGTCGCGGCCGCTGTCGGAGTTCCCCGACTTCCCGATGCCCGACGACTGGCCGGACTACCCGCACCACAGCCAGCTGCTCGGCTATCTCGAGCGCTACGCCACGCACTTCGGGCTGCGCGACGACATCTGGTTCGGCACCGAGGTCGTCACGGTCACCCCGGCCGGCGAGGGTCGCTGGGACGTCACCACGCGCGCGACCGGCGGGGGCACCGAGCGGACCCAGCGGTACGCGGCCGTGGTGGTCGCCAACGGGCACAACTGGGCCCCGAAGCCGCTGCCCGTCGACACGTCCGGCTTCCGGGGCCGGGTGCTGCACGCCGCGGCGTACAAGGATCCGGCGCAGTTCCGGGGTCGTAAAGTACTCGTCGTCGGCGGCGGCAACACGGGCTGTGACATCGCCGTCGAGGCGGCCCAGCAGGCGGACACCGTGTGGCACTCCACCCGCCGCGGCTACTGGTACGCGCCCAAGTACCTGTTCGGACGCCCCGCCGACCAGGTCAACACGCTGATGCTGCGCTGGCGGCTGCCGCTGCGCGTCCGGCAGTGGCTCTACCACCGCGCCCTGCGGCTCACCGTGGGCGACGTCACGCGCTTCGGGCTGCCGGTTCCGGACCATCGCCCGTACGAGAGCCATCCCGTGGTGAACAGCCAGCTCGTCTACTACCTGGGCCACGGCCGGATCACCGCGGTCGGCGACGTGACCCGGATGGCGGGCTCCACCGTGGAGCTCGCCGACGGCCGCCGCATCGACCCCGACATCGTCGTGACCGCGACCGGCTATCTGCCGCGCTTCGAGTTCCTCGCCCCCGAGCTGCTCGACATGGACGAGGACGGCCGCCCCGACCTGCACCTGCACGCCTTCGCCCGGCGGCACCCGACGCTCGCCGTGGTCGGGCTGCTGCAGTCCGACGCGGGCCTGTTCCCGCTGGCGCACTGGCAGAGTGTGGCCGTCGCCCGCTGGCTGCGGCTGCGCCTGACCGACCCGGACCGGGCCGCGAGCGTGCAGCAGCGCGAGTCGGCGCGCCCGCTGCGCGGCTGGACCCGGATCAAGGTGGTCCCGTCGTCGCGGCACTGGTTCGAGGTGAGCGCCACGTCGTACCTGCGCGCGCTGGAAGACCTGATCGAGCAGATGGAGCCCCGCGCATGAGCGACTGCACCGAACTGATCGGACCGCGAGCGAGCGACGGCCGCGACGGTGAGGGCCAGGAGCGCATGCGAAAGGAGAACCCGGCATGAGCCCGCGCATCCTGCGCCTGGAGGACTGGACGTCGCCGGTGCCCGCGGCGAAGCGCGAGGTGCTGAGCGCCCTGCCGCACCCCGACGACGGCCGCCCGCCGCTGCTCTTCGTGCCGGGCCTCGGGCACGCCGCCTGGGCGTTCCGCGAGCACTGGCTCGGCCACGCGGCAACCAGGGGATACGCCGCGTACGCGCTCAGCCCCCGCTCCGGCGGCTCCCTGCGCGCCTACGTCCACGACGTCGTCCAGGTCGCCGCGGGCCTGCCCCGCCAGACCGTGCTCGTCGGCCACGGCTACGGCGCGCTCGTGGTCGCGCACGCCCTGGTCCGCTACCCGGCCCGCGCCGCCGTCCTCGCCGCCCCGCTGCTCGACGGCTGGGCCGCCCTCGGCGCGGCGCTGCGCGCGAACCCCGCCGGCACCCTCCCGGCC
>CAKUMG010000819.1 GCA_934667465.1 uncultured Actinoplanes sp.
GCACCGGCCCGGCCGCCTTCACCGCCACCGCCTCGGCCGCCGCCGCCCCCGGCGCAGGCCCGGGGGCTGCCGATTCCGGGGCCGCCGGGTCCGGTGTCGCCGATTCCAGGGCCGCCGGTTCTGGTGCCGCCGACTCCGCTGCCGCCGCGGAGGAGCCGGCCCTCAACGGGAACGAGCCCGACGAGATCGCCGGCGAGGAACTGCCGTCCCGCACCGACCTGCCCGAGAACGGAAGCCCGCGGTGACCTCTCTCGACCGGGCCCGGTACGCGGCCCTCTACGGCCCGACCGCGGGCGACCGCATCCGGCTCGCCGACACCAACCTGCTGATCGAGATCGAGGAGGACCGCAGCGCCGGCCCGGTCCCCGGCGACGAGGTCGTCTTCGGGGGCGGCAAGGTCATCCGGGAGTCCATGGGCCAGTCCCGCGCGACCCGGGCCGAGGGCACCCCGGACACGGTGATCACCGGCGCGGTGATCCTCGACCACTGGGGGATCATCAAGGCGGACGTCGGCATCCGGGACGGCCGCATCGTCGCCCTGGGCAAGGCCGGCAACCCCGACATCATGGACGGGGTGCACCCCGAGCTGGTCATCGGGCCCGGCACGGAGATCATCGCGGGCAACGGCCGGATCCTGACCGCGGGCGCCATCGACAGCCACGTGCACCTGATCAGCCCCACGATCCTGGACACGGCGCTGGCGAGCGGGATCACCACGATCATCGGCGGCGGCACCGGGCCGGCCGAGGGCACCAAGGCGACCACTGTCACGCCGAACGCGTGGTACCTCGCCCGGATGCTGGAGTCGCTGGACTCGTGGCCGATCAACGTGCTGCTGCTCGGCAAGGGCAACACCATGAGCGAGGAGTCGCTCTGGGAGCAGCTGCGCGGCGGGGCGGGCGGCTTCAAGCTGCACGAGGACTGGGGGACCACCCCGGCGGTGATCGACGCGTCGCTGCGGGTCGCCGACGCGTCCGGGGTGCAGATCGCGATCCACACGGACACGCTGAACGAGGCCGGCTTCGTCGAGGAGACCCTCGCCGCGATCGCCGGGCGCTCGATCCACGCGTACCACACCGAGGGGGCCGGCGGCGGGCACGCGCCGGACATCATCACCGTGGCCTCGCACCCGAACATCCTGCCGTCGTCGACCAACCCGACCCGGCCCTACACGCGCAACACCCTCAGCGAGCACCTCGACATGCTGATGGTCTGCCACCACCTCAACCCGGCCGTGCCCGAGGACCTGGCGTTCGCCGAGAGCCGGATCCGGCCCTCCACGATGGCCGCCGAGGACCTGCTGCACGACCTGGGCGCGATCTCGATGATCGGGTCCGACTCGCAGGCCATGGGCCGGGTCGGCGAGGTCGTCCTGCGGACGTGGCAGACGGCCCACGTGATGAAGGCGCGCCGCGGCGCCCTGCCCGGCGACGGCGCCGCGGACAACCTGCGCGCCCGCCGCTACGTCGCCAAGTACACGATCAACCCGGCCGTCGCGCACGGCATGGCCGACCACGTGGGCTCGGTCGAACCGGGCAAGCTCGCCGACCTGGTGCTCTGGGACCCGGCGTTCTTCGGGGTCCGGCCGGCCCTGGTCCTCAAGGGCGGCATGATCGCCTCGGCGCAGATGGGCGACGCCAACGCCTCGATCCCGACGCCGCAGCCCATGCTGCCCCGGCCCATGTTCGGCGCGTACGGGGTGGTCCCGGCCGTGACGTCGGTGGCGTTCGTGGCACCGGCGGCCATCGACGCGCTGCTCGGCGACCGGATCGGCCTGCGCCGCGCCCTGGTGCCGGTGGCGGACACCCGCTCGGTGGGCAAGGCGGACCTGCCGCTCAACGACGCCCTGCCGCGCATCGAGGTCGACGCGGACACGTTCACGGTCCGGATCGACGGCGAGGTCATCGAGCCCGACCCGGTCACGGAGCTGCCCATGGCCCAGCGCTACCACCTGTTCTGATGAGTCTCGCCACGCTGCTGGTGCTCGCGGACGGGCGGCTGCCCTCCGGCGGTCACGCCCACTCCGGCGGTCTGGAGGCGCAGGTCGCGGCGGGCCGGGTGCGTGACGTCGCAGGCGTGGCCGGGTTCCTGGAAGGCAAGCTGCACACCGCGGGCCTGGTCGCCGCCGCGTTCGCCGCCGCCGCGTGCGCCGATCCCGGGCGGTGGGCCGAGCTGGACGCCGGGCTCGACGCCCGGACGCCGTCGCCGGCCCTGCGCAAGGCTTCCCGTGCCCAGGGCCGCGCGCTGCTGCGGGCCGGCCGAGCGATGTGGACACTGCCCCCGACGGGCCGGGATCCCCACCAACCGGTTGCCCTGGGGGTGCTGGCGAGCGGGGCGGGGCTGGGGGCGATCGAGGCTGCCGTCGCCGCGGCGCACGGGACGACGACGGGTGCGGCCAGTGCCGCCGTACGGCTGCTGGGTCTTGATCCTTATGAAGTGCACGCGGTGCTGGCCCGCCTGGCACCCGCGTGTGACCGGATCGCGGTGGAGGCCGCGGCCCGGGCGAACGACCCGGTCGACGACCTGCCGGCCGGGGGAGCGCCACGGCTCGACATCGGTGCCGAGCTCCACGCCACCTGGGAGGTGCGTCTCTTTGCATCCTGACGACCACGAACACGGCCCCGAGGAAACCCCCCACACCCACCCGGACCCGGGCGTCGACCCGCACCCCGCGCTCGGCACCGGCCCCCGCGCGCTGCGGATCGGCATCGGCGGTCCGGTCGGCTCGGGCAAGACCGCGCTGGTCGCGGCGCTGTGCCGGGCGCTCGGCGGCGAGCTGCGGCTGGCCGTGGTGACCAACGACATCTACACGACCGAGGACGCCGACTTCCTGCTGCGCAACGGCGTGCTGCCCGCCGAGCGGATCCGCGCGGTCGAGACCGGCTGCTGCCCGCACACCGCGATCCGGGACGACATCTCGGCGAACCTGGACGCGGTCGAGGACCTGGAGGCCGAGCTGGGCCCGCTCGACCTCGTGCTGGTCGAGAGCGGCGGCGACAACCTGACGGCGACGTTCAGCAAGGGCCTGATCGACAGGCAGATCTTCGTCGTGGACGTGGCCGGCGGCGACAAGGTGCCGCGCAAGGGCGGCCCCGGCGTCACCACCGCCGACCTGCTGGTCATCAACAAGACCGACCTGGCCCCGCTGGTCGGCGCGGACCTGGCGGTGATGGGCCGCGACGCCCGGGCCCGCCGCGGCGACCTACCGACGATCTTCCAGTCGATCGCCGAGGACGACAGGGCGGGCGCGGTCGCCGACTGGATCCGCGGGCTGCTCGCCGCGCGCGTTGCTGTTTGATGCACGCCCGCGCGCGCATCGTCGCGGAACGGGACGGCCGGGGCGGCACCCGCCCGGCCGTCCTGCGGAGCGAGTCGCCGCTGCTGCTGCGCCGCACCTTTGATCCCACCGCCCTGACGGTGCACCTGGTCGGCGGCGCGGCCGGCCCGTTGCGCGGCGACGACCTGCGTCTCGACATCGAGGTCGGGCCCGGCGCGCACCTGACCGTCCACAGTGTTGCAGCGCAGCTGGCGCTGCCGGGACGGGCGGGGC
>CAKUMG010000820.1 GCA_934667465.1 uncultured Actinoplanes sp.
GCGTCACGCAGTACTTGCGGGCGGACGGGCGCTACAGCGAGACGCGCGGCGGGCGGGTGGACGCCTACGTGGGGCACTTCTGGATCGCCGGCGACGACATCGTCTATCACGACGACCTGGACTTCTGGGCCTACGGCACCTTTACCGGCGACGTGCTGGTTCACGCGGACTTCCGCTTCCGCCGTACTCACTGACCCCGGCTCCGCTGTCCGGCCCATCGCCGGGGCTGAGCCGGGGCGGACCGAGCATGGTCAAAGTGACGGGTGAACCAGGCGTAAGTCGGGGAAAGCCTTCGCGATGGTCTCGAAGTCGCCGAGATTGTTCGTCACCACGGGGAGGCCCGGGGACGTCGCGACAGCACATGCCGCGGTCCACAAGTCGTTCGTGCCACCTTTGTGGAGGTGGCCGGATACCTTCGCGTGCATCTCGGCCCAGCGATCCACGATCGCGGCGCTGTAGGGAACGACGACGAAGTTGCTCAGTCGGTGATGCAGGGCTCGCATATTGCGTTCGCCCCACCGTCTGCGATGGGCATTCGCTAGCAGCTCTCCGTAGGTCGCAAAACTGATCGCCTGTTCGTGGCCCGGGACGAGGGGCTTGAAATCCTCCCCTGCACCCGCCTGCACGATCCAGTAACTGATGACATCCGTGTCGATGAGAAGTGGTCCGTCCGGGACATCGTGGGGCTTCACTCGGCAAGCTCCGCGATGAAGGCCGTCCGCTCGTCGTCCGTCAGTTCGTCGATGCCCAGGGAGGAGGGGTCTGGCCGGCCCGGTTTCCCCTGCATCCGCTGCAGGTCGGAGTAGGAGGGCGATTCCCAGTAGGAGTTGTCCTCCCAGGCAAGCTGGGTCGCGTGTTGCACTGCGCGTAGTTCTACACCGATGGCTTGTGCAGTCTTGGGGTTGTAACGGACCACGCCTTCCAGGAACGTACGCGAACGCAGAGCTTCCTGGATGTCGTCGGCCAGTTCGGCGGGGAAGGTCACCGGGGTGGTGCCGCCCTCGAGAAGGCGAAGCTCGGCCGAGTTGTTCTCGAAGTCCGCCTCGAACAGGACTCCGAACAGCGTCTCCTCCCCGAGTGTCGAAGGAGTCTCGCCCAGGCGTTGCATCCGGCCGCGAACGGCTACGTCGATGACCGCGGTCCGGGGCGGCTGTCCCAGGTCGCCCTCGAAACCGATAAGCGTGACGGAGGTGTTGCGATCGCCGATACCGAGATCGGAGGCCATGGCAGCGACGGCAGACGCCAGTTCGCTGTCGACCGCCTCTTCCTGGCCTGTGATGGCATCCAGCAGCCGCTCGAAGGCGAGCGAGCTCAAGTCATCGACGGGGAAATCCAGTGCGGTGTCCTGGTCCCCGCCGGCCTCGGGGAGGGCGAGGACTCCCACGAAACTTCCCGGTTCGGTGCCGACGAAGCGAAGCTTGGAGGCGCTTTCGACAGCCTGGATGTAACCACCTGTCGCGCCACGGCGAGCCCTTCCCAGGACGGCATAAGCGGCCTTGGCGATCGCTCGTTCCAAACCGAGAACCATGCGTGCCACATCGCCGGCCGCGACGCGGCCAGGCTCGGCGTCAGCGCCCTCGAGGCGGGCGCGGATGACCCTGGTTTTCATGGAGCAAGACTCCTCCATCCGTGCCGCGATCGTCCACCGCGGCGACGGCTCGTGGCTGTCATGCAGCACGAGCATATATTCGCTCTGGCCAGCGTCTTTGCCCTGGCTCGGGCGTCGCGGCCGTCCTGCTGTCGGAAGAGTGATCCTTGCTATTCCCTCGACGTATACTCCGGGCGTATAGTTCGGCGCATGACGGTGCCGCTGACATTGCTGGGGCTGCTCGAGCGCGAGCCCCGCCACGGTTACGACCTCAAGCGCGACTACGACAACTACTTCGGCCGGGACAAGCCGCTGTCGTACGGGCAGATCTACAACACGCTCTCCCGGCTGGCGCGGGACGGGAAGGTGGTGGTCAGCGAGATCGCCCCCGGGGCCGGGCCCGATCGGAAGCAGTATGTGATCACCGAGGCCGGGGCGACGGAGTTCGGGACGTGGCTGGCCAGCCCGCTGGAGCCGGAGCCGCACCTGCAGACGACGTTGTTCGCGAAGGTGACGCTGGCGTTGATGCTCGAGCGGGACGCGCAGTCCTATCTGGATGCCCAGCAGGCGGCTCATCTGCGGCGGATGCGGGAGCTGACCGAGGTGAAGCGCACCGGCTCGCTGGTCGACGCGCTGCTCGCCGATCACGGGCTGTTCCATCTGGAGGCCGATCTGCGCTGGATCGAGCTGACCGCCGCGCGGCTGGACGCGCTGGCGAAGGAGGTGCGGGGATGAGCGCGCTGCTGGAGGCGAGAGGGGTCGAGCTGGCGTTCGGGAGCACGCCGGCGCTGCGTGGAGCGGAGCTTCGCGTCGACGAGGGGGAGATCCTCGCGATCATGGGGCCGAGCGGGTCCGGGAAGTCGACGCTGCTGCACTGCCTGGCCGGGATCCTGGTGCCCGACAAGGGCGAGGTGCTTTTCGACGGCGTACGGCTGGACGCGCGCAGTGAGGCCGAGCGGAGCGCGCTGCGGCGGGGCACGTTCGGGTTCGTGTTCCAGTTCGGGCAGCTGGTGCCCGAGCTGACCGCCGAGGAGAACGTCGCGCTGCCGTTGCTGCTGGGCGGGCGGAAACGCCACGACGCGCTGCGGGAGGCGCGGCCGTGGTTCGGCCGGCTCGGGCTGGACGGGCTCGAGGGGCGGCGGTCCGGGGAGCTGTCCGGCGGGCAGGCGCAGCGGGTGGCGCTGGCGCGGGGGCTGGTGGCGCGGCCGCGGGTGCTGTTCGCGGACGAGCCGACCGGGGCGCTCGACTCGCTGACCGGGGAGAGGGTCATGGACCTGATGGTGGGGCTCGCCCGCGAGCAGGGGACGACCGTGGTCGTGGTGACGCACGAGGCGCGCGTCGCGGCCTACGCCGACAGGGACGTGACCGTCCGCGACGGCCTGGTCCGCAGCCCGGCGGGTGTGCCGTGATCCGATTCGGACCGCGCGGGACGCCGACGGGCGCCATGATCCGATTCGGACTGCGGCTGACGGTGGCCGGTGGGCGCGAGGCCGCCGTACGGCTGGGTCTGATCGCCGTTGCCGTCGCCCTCGGCGTCGCGATGCTGCTGGCGGCGATCGGGGCGATGGCCGGCGCCGCGCGGCAGAGCGACCGGCACGGCTGGGCGAACGCGGCCGCGGCCCCGGACGGCCCGCTGTGGTGGCAGCTGCGCATGGACCGCTACGACGCCGCCGCGATAGCCCGCGTCGACCTCGCCGTCGCCGGGCCGGAGGCGCCTGTGCCACCGGGCCTGGACCGGCTGCCCGCGCCGGGGGAGTACTTCGCCTCGCCGGCCCTGGCGCGCCTGCTGAGGTCCGAGCCCGCCGACGTGCTCGCCGCGCGGTTCCCGGGCACGCTCGCCGGGACGGTGGGTGCTGCGGCGCTGCCGTCGCCCGGCTCGCTCGTCGCGGTGGTCGGCTACCAACCGCAGGAGCTCGAGACGCGTACGGGTGTCGTGCGCGTCGCGTCCTTCCCCGCCACGG
>CAKUMG010000821.1 GCA_934667465.1 uncultured Actinoplanes sp.
CAGCAGGACGGTGCAGCCGGCGCAGGTGCCGTCGGTGCAGTCGTGGCGCACGCTCGCCAGGCCGCACCGGACCCTGAGCAGGTGGACGAGGGTCTCGGCGGGCCCCGGGGCGAACTCCCGGCGCTCGTCGTCGACCGTCAGCCTCACCTTCCCTCCCGGGCCCGGGCCGGGCGTCAGCTTCACATCCCCTCCCGGGCCCGGGCCGGCCGTCGGCTTCACATTCCCTCCCGGGCCCGGGTCAGTGCCCGGCGGGTCAGCACCCCGACGGACTTGCGCTTGGCGGGCCGCTCGCCCGGCGGCAGGGCGGACAGGTTCGCGTCGAGGTCGGCGGCTGCCTCGGCGGCGGCGCGGATGGCGGCGTCGTCGAACCGCGAGCCGAGCAGGGCCTTCTCGGCCGCGCGGGCGCGCACGGGGCACGTGGCGGCGTTGACCAGGCCGACCGCCGCCGCCGTGACCACGCCGCCGGTCAGGGTGACCGCTGCCATGGCGGCCGTCTCGGCGTACTTGGCGCGGGCCGGCCGGTGCTCGGCGAAGCCCGCGCCCGTGCCCGCCGGCAGCAGCGGCAGGCGCACCTCGGCCAGCAGCTCGTCGGGCCGGCGGACGGTCGTGAACGGGCCGGTGAAGAACTGCTCCCCGGTCACCGTGCGGCGGCCGCGGCGGCTCTGCAGGTCGATCTCGGCACCCAGGACCGTGGCGACGACGGGCCACTCCGCGGCCGGGTGCGCGTAGGCGAGGCTGCCGGTCATCGTGCCCCGGGCCCGGATCGGGGGGTGCCCGATGTGCTGCACGATCGTGCGCAGCAGGGCGCCGAGCGCGCCGCCCGCCGCGTACGTCTCGAAGGTGCGGTGCCGCACCAGCGGCCCGACCCGCAGCATGCCGCCGGCCTCCGCCAGGATCTCGAACTCCGGCACCCGGTTGATGTCGACCACCCGGCCCGGCCGGAACTCGCGGTTCGCGACGTCGAGCACCAGGCTCTGGCCTCCGGCGAGCACGGCGGTGTCCCCGTCCGCGAGCGCCGCCAGCACGTCACCCGGGCTTCCCGCGGCGATGTACTCCATCGCGCACCCCTCCCCACGTCGGCAAGTGACCACTTTCCCGTGCCGCCCCATCCAAGGGCAACGATGGAGCGGCACATTCTCGGGATTCCCGCGCCGTTGTCGAGAAATCTCACCCGATCCGGTGAACCTGCGCACGGGCGTCCTCCGCGGACGGTCGGTTCCCGGCGTCCCGAGGTTTTGTCATGAGAAGGGTCACAACGGAGTCACGGTACGGGGATGCGCAGCTCACCCTGCCCGGGCGGCGCGGCGATGCGGGCGCTTCGGGTGGATCTTTCGCGATCATGTGCCATCATCCGCAAGGTGACAGTTGTCGGTGGGTCCAGCGCTCGCGTCGCCGGCCTTCTGCGGCGCCACCGGCGGGCGGCCGGCCTCACCCAGGAGGAGCTGGCCGGCCGGGCCGGCGTGGCCGTGCGGACGGTGCGCAACCTGGAGCTCGGCCGGGTCCGGCGGCCCCGGCGGCACACCCTGGAGCTGCTCGCCGGGGAGCTGGCGCTGAGCCCCGCCGACCGCGAACAGCTCCTCGACGCGCGCCCCTACGGTCCCGCTCCCGCGGCCGAGCCGTCGACCGTCTCGCTCCCCGCGGCGCTCACCGACTTCACCGGCCGGCGCGAGCCGCTGTGGCGCATCGCCGCGCTCGCCTCCGGCACGGGCACCCGCACCATGGTGATCTCCGGCCCGCCCGGCATCGGCAAGACCAGCCTGGCCGTGCAGGCCGCCCACGAGCTGGCCGGCCGGTTCCCCGCCGGGGTGTTCTTCGTCAGCCTGCGCGGCATGGACGACGAGCCCGCCGGGCCGGCCGACGCGCTCGGCCAGGTGCTGGCCGCCCTCGACGTCGCCCGCCTCCCGCAGACCCTCGACGACCGGACGGCCGCGTTCCGGACGGCCACCAGCACCGGCTCCGGGCTGCTAGTGCTCGACAACGCCCGCGACGAGGCGCACGTGCGCCCGCTGCTGCCCGCCGGTGCCGGCTGGCTCACGCTGGTCACCAGCCGCGGGCCGCTGGGCGGGCTGTCCGCGGAACGGATCGTGCTCGACGCGCTCACCGGCCCCGAGTCGCACGGGCTGCTGTCCCGGGCGGTCGGCGCCGACCGGATCTCCCTGGAACCCGCCGCCGCGGCCGAGCTGGGCCGGCTCTGCGGCGGCCTGCCCCTGGCGCTGCGGGTCGCCGCGAACCGGCTCGTCGTCCGTCCCGAGTGGAGCGTGCAGGCGCTGGCCGAGCGGCTGCGCGACGAGCAGCACCGCCTGGACCTGCTGCACGTCGGCGACCTGGGCGTCCGCAGCGCGTTCGAGCTGTCCTACCGGCTGCTCGACGACGCGGCCCGGCGCACGCTGCGGCTGCTGTCGGTGGCGCCGCTGCCGTCCTGGCCGGGGCCGCTGGTGGCCGCGCTGACCGGCGTCGACGAGCTGACCGCCGAGTGCACCGTCGACACGCTGGTCGACGCCGGGCTGGTCAACGCGGCGCAGGAGCGCGACCGGGTGGCGCTGCACGACCTGCTGGCCCTGTTCGCGGCCGACCGGTCCGCCGCCGAGGACGACCCGGGGGAGCGGCTGGCGGCGCAGGACCGGCTCGCGTCCCACCTGCTGCGGCGCTCGTCGGCGGCGGCGGTGTGGCTGAGCCCCGACCGTCGCTCGCCGACCGGCGATGGTGTAAACGCGTCGGCGGGGGCTCGGGCCGGCGGTCCGGCACCCTCGTCGGCTGGGCCCCGGGCCGGCGGTCCGGCACCCTCGTCGGCTGGGGACCGGACCGGTGGCTCGGTGCGCTCGTCGGGCGGGGACCTGGCCGGTGGGTTCGCGCCCTCGTCGGGCGGGGGCCTGGCCGGTGGGTTCGCGGGGGTGGCGCAGGCGGTCGCGTGGCTCGACGGGGAGAAGGCCGGCCTGTGGTGGGCGGTCCGGCACGCCGCGGCCCAGGGGCGCTACGACGAGGTGCTGACGGCGGCGAGCGACCTTTACTGGTACTCCGACCGGCGGCACACCGCCCTGCCCTGGACCGAGTTCTTCCACCTGGCCGTGCACGCCGCCCGGGCGCTCGGCGACGTGCGCCAGGAAGCCCGCCAGGAGAACAACCTCGGCTGGGCGCTGCGCGTCGTCGAGGGCCGGCCCGAGCAGGCACACGGCCACCACGTGACCGCGCTGCGCCTGACCCGGCAGGCCGGCGACCGCACCGGCGAGGGCTGGGCCCTGCGCTACCTGGCCGCCGTGCTGGCCACCCGGGGCGACACCGGCGGCGCCATGGCCCGCCTCATCGACGCCCGCCAGATCTTCATCGAACTGGGCGACCGCCTCGCCGGCGCCATCGTGGCGCGGGCCCTGGCCGAACTGCTCCGCCTCCGCGGCGACCCGGCCGCCGCCCGCAACGTCGTCGCCGCAGCGCTCGGCGGCCCGCCCCCCACCGCCTGGGGCGGCCCGCCCCGCCACCGGATGCGCGCCATGCTGCTGTGCACCCTCGGCCTCGCCGCATCCGCCCTGCTCATCGGCCTGACCACGCACCCAC
>CAKUMG010000822.1 GCA_934667465.1 uncultured Actinoplanes sp.
GGCGGCCGCTGGAAGGACGTGGCCGCGGAAGCACCCTCGTCCGCGACCCTGGCGGGCCGCGGCCGTCCGCGCCCCGGGCGGCGGCGAGCCCGTCGGCGATCATGCGCTCGGTGACCGGGTCGACGGACGTGGTCGGCTCGTGCAGCACGAGCACGGGCGGGTCGGCGGCGAGCGCGCGGGCCAGCCCGATGCGCTGCCGCTGGCCGCCGGAGAGGTTGGCGCCGCGGTCGGTGAGGGTGTGCCCGAGCCCGTCGGGGTGGGCGGCGAGCACGTCCCCGGCGGCGGCCGCGCGGGCGGCGGCGGTCAGTTCGTCGTCCGTACGCTCACCGCCCGCGCCCAGGTTGGCGCGCAGCGTGCCCTCGAACAGGGCGATGTCGTGCTGCTCGACCAGGACGGTGGCGCGCGCGGCGTCGAGGTCCCACCGCTCGGCGGGCTGGCCGTCGATCGCGAGGGAGCCGCGGAGGTCACCGGCCTGACCGGTGAGCACGTAGGCGAGCGCTTCGGCGTCGCGGGGCTCGTACGCGAGCACGCCCAGGATCTCTCCCGCGCGCAGCCGCAGGGTGAGCCCGTCGAGGCTGCGGAACCCGATCCCGTCGAGGCGCAGCCGCTCGGGCGCCGGCGGCGGGGCGGGCGCGTCGCCGGGCTCCAGCAGCGGCGGGGCGCCGAGGACGGTGGCGACCCGGTCGGCGGAGGCGCCTGCCATGGCGCGCAGCTGCACCACGAAGCCCAGGGTCTGCACGGGCTCGGCGATGAACTGGGCGAGCCCGATCACGGCCACCAGTTCGCCCACGGTCATCCGGCCGCGCGCGGTCTGCCAGCCGGCCACGCCCGCGACCAGGGCGAGGAAGACCCCGTTGGCGGCGGTGGTGAGCCCCAGGTGCAGGCCCTTGGTGCGGGCCGAGCGGACGGTCACCTCGAGGGCGTCGCGGCTAGCGGCGGCGAAGCGCGCGGCGGCGTGGTGCTGTGCCCCGATGCCGCGCAGCACCCGGAGCCCGCCGACCAGGTCGACGGCGAGCGCTGTCGTGCCCGCGAGGGCCTCCTGCTGGGCGGCGCTGCGCCGGGACAGCAGCGGGGCGAGCCGCTGCAGCCCCCACACCAGCACGGGCACGCCGATCAGCACGCCCGCGCCGAGCGGCAGGTCGATGGCGAGCAGGGCCACGCCGGCGACCGCGAGGGCGGTCACCGCTGCCGCGCCGAGCCCGGTCGCGCGCAGGATCACGGCGGACAGGTCGGTGTCGGAGGCAGTGACCGCGAGCAGTTCGCCGTCGCGGAGCCCGGTGCGGCGGCCCCGGGGGTCGAGGACGCGGCCCGCGATCTCGGCGCGGGCGGTGTGCGCCTCGTGTTCGACGGCGGCGTACGAGAATCTCGCTCCGAACCGCCACGAGAGGGCGAGCACGGTGAACAGCACCGCCAGCAGCCCGAGCCAGAGCAGCAGGGCCCCGGTGTCGCCGGTCTTGACGGCCCGGTCGATGACCACGCCGATCACGACCGGGACCAGGGCCTCCGCCGCCTGGTGCGCGCAGAGCAGCAGCACGCCGCGGCTGAGCCGCCCGCGCTGGCGCCGCACCGCGCGGCGCAGGACTCCGGTGCCGGTGAGCTGGTCAGCCGTGCCCGCCATGCTCAGGACCCGGCCGCGAGCTCGGTCAGGACGGTGTCCATCCGCTCGGCCAGCTGGATGCCGGTGCCGAGCGAGGACGCGCCGGAGACCACCGGGTAGACGTGCCCGGCCTTGGTGGCGGGCAGGTTCTTCCACAGGGCCTGGCCGGTCAGGGCCGCGTTGTCGGGCGCCTCGGTGACGCCGTCGGGGCCGGACGGGACGAGCAGCACGCTGCTCGGCTCGAGCACGCCGATCTTCTCGAACGAGAACTCCTGGGTCGCCTCGGGCTGCGCCTTCGACGGCTCGGCCAGCTGGACGCCGCAGTCGAGCAGGACGGTGGTGTCGGTCCACTTCGGGCCGAGCGTCCAGAACGTGGTGTCCGAGGCGACCTGGACGAAGCTGAACGTGTTCTTGGCCAGCACGTCCGCGTGCTTCTGCTTGATCTCGGCGGTCTTGGCCTGGTAGTCGGCGAGCAGCTTGGCGGCCTGGTCGGTGCGGCCCAGCACGTCGCCGACGCGGTTGGCGACCTCGGTGAGCGACAGCTTCTGGAACGAGATGACCACTGTCGGGGCGATCTGGGAGAGCTGCTGGTAGAGCTCGGCCGGGGTGTCGATGGTGCGCAGGATGAGGTCCGGCGCGGCCGCGGCGATCTTCTCGACGTCGGGCTCGGTGTAGTCGCCGGTCACCGGGACACCCTTGAGCTTGTCGCCGTAGAAGACGCCGGTGCCCTCGTACCCGCCGCCGCCGACGCCGACCGGGATGAGCCCGAGGTCGACCAGCGCGAACGCGCCGTAGTAGTCGGCGCAGACGACCTTCGAGGGGCTGCCGGGGACGGTGACCGGGCCGTTGTCGGTCTGGACCTGACGCTCGGTGGGGGCCGCGGAGCCGCCCGCGGAGGGGGTGTCGCTGCTGTCGTCGCCGCAGCCGCCGAGCAGGAGGCCGCCGGCGATGCCGAGGCCGCCGAGCAGTAGATTGCGGCGGCTGGTGCTGTTCGTAAGAGCCATGGATCAGCCTTTCTTCGCGCCCTCGGGCACGGGTACGGAGTTTTCCTCAGAAGTGCCGCTGTGGTAGCGGCCGATCGGCACGACCATCGGCGTGCCGGAGACGGGGTCCTGGACGATCCGGTTGGGCAGGTCGAAGACCGCGGCGACGGTCTCGGACGTGACGATGTCGGCCGGGCGGCCCTGGGCGTGCAGCTCGCCGTCCTTCATGACCAGCAGGTGGTCGGCGTAGCGGCAGGCCAGGTTGAGCTCGTGCAGGACGAGCACGACGGTGGTGCCGTCGCGGCGGTTCAGGTCGGTGAGCAGGTCGAGGACCTCGACCTGGTGGGTCACGTCGAGATAGGTGGTGGGTTCGTCCAGGAGCAGCACGCCCGTACGCTGGGCGAGCGCCATCGCGATCCAGACGCGCTGCCGCTGGCCACCGGAGAGCTCGTCGACGCCGCGGTCGGCCAGGTCGGCCGTACCGGTGGCGAGCAGGGCCGCGGCGACCACCTCGTCGTCGGCGGCCGACCAGCGGTCGAAGAGCCCGTGGTGCGGATAGCGGCCCCGGCCGACGAGGTCGGCGACCCGCATGCCCTCGGGGGCGGCGGGGTGCTGCGGCAGGATCCCGACCCGCTGGGCGACCGCGCGGGTGGACATGCCGTGGATGTCCCGGCCGTCGAGCAGCACGGCGCCGCCGGTGGGGGTGAGCAGCCGGGCCATGCCGCGCAGCAGGGTGGACTTGCCGCAGGCGTTGGGCCCGACGATCGCGGTGATCTTCCCGGGCGGGAGGGTCACCGACAGCCGGCGCACCACCTGCCGGTCGCCGTAGCCGAGGGTGACGTCCCGGGCGGCCAGTTCGCTCATGTCTCGTGATCCCTTTCAGCCGCCGTGCCCGGAGCGGTTGGTGGTGGCCAGCTGCCAGAGCAGGAACGGCGCGCCGAGCACGCCGGTCACCACC
>CAKUMG010000823.1 GCA_934667465.1 uncultured Actinoplanes sp.
CCCTGAGCCGGCCCCGCCCCGGCGCCCGACCCCGCCCCGGCCCCGGGCCGGCCGCATCTCGCAGCCCGGCCGCTCCTCGGGGTCGAGCTGCACCTCGCGGCCGGCGCCGCACCTCGCGGCCCGGCAGCGGACGGCCCGGGGGAATTCTGGCGGAACCCGCTCAGGAAACGCCGGCCGCTGCCGAAGATGGGCTGGTGACCTTTATCCTCCGCCGGGCCGGGGTGCGCCGATGACCGACGTCCACGCCGCGTCGAAGGACGCGGGCGCCGCCGCCCCGCAGAAGATCGGCTCGCCCGGCCTCACCACCCCGACCGAGATCGGCGTGGCCCGGGCCGCTGCCCTGTTCGAGCGCGTCGACCCGGCGGCCGCGGCCCAGCACCTCGAGCCGATCCTGGCCGCCGACCCGTCGTCGGCGGCCGGCTGGGTCCTGATGGCCCGGCTGCAGCTCGCGCTGGACCAGAACGCCAAGGCGCTCGAGGCGGCCGAGCGGGTCGTCGCGCTCGCCCCGGCGGACCCGCGGCCGCTGGCCATCGCGAGCCGGGCCCTCACGCTGCTCGGGCGGCACGAGGAGGCGGTCACCATGGCGTACCGGGCGGTCATCGTGGAGCCCAGGAACCCGCTGTGGCACGACCGGGTGGCGTGGTCGCTGCTCGCGGCCGACCGGCAGTACGCGGACGCCGAGCAGGCCGCCCGGACCGCGGTGGGCCTGGACCCGAAGGAAGCGCACTACCACTTCACCCACGGGGTGACGCTGCACGCGCTGGGGCACACCGACCAGGCACGCCAGGAGCTGCTGATCTCTCTGCAGATCGAGCCCGAGAACCCGGTCGCCCAGCATCGGCTCGCCGTGCTCAACGGCGACGCGGCGCCGGTGCCGGAGAGGAAGAAGCGGGGCTGGCGCCTGTTCGGCCGGGCGAAGGACCGGGATCAGGCGGCCCGTCCGGAGGAGTTCCTCCCCTAGTCTTCAGCGCGAGCCAGACGAGCCACCCGAGGCTGATCACGAAGCCGAAGCTGACCAGGCGGTACAGCACCACGGCGGCCATCGCGGACCCGGCGGTCAGCCCGCCGGTGACCAGGCCCAGCACCAGGGCGGCGTCCACCACGCCGAGGCCGCCGGGGACGATCGGCACGCTGGCGGCGGCCATGCCCGCGCAGTACGCGATCACCAGCTGCACCGGCCCGATGTCGTCGGCGTCGAGCGCGATGCAGCACATCCAGAGGCACAGGCAGTCGAGCAGCCAGTTCGCCACCGCGAGCAGCGCCGCGTACGCGAACGATCCCGGCCTGATCCGCAACGAGCGCACCTGGTCGATCAGCCCGGTCAGCCGGGCGCGCCCGGCGTCGGCCGGTCGCCGCCGCGCCCGGTTCACGCCGCTGAGCAGCGCCTGCGCCGGGCCGATGAGCCACTGCGGGTGCTGGGCCACCAGCCGCACCGCGACCGCGGCCAGCAGCGCGCCGCCGGCGTACAGCCCGAGCGTGTGCCAGCTGGCCGTGCTGCGGGTGAGGATGCCGAACACGGCCCCGATCACGACGAGCGCGCCCGCCGACAGCACCCCGCTGAGCGCGATGCACCACGACGCGACGGCCGGCGAGGCCCCGAAGCGGCGCATGTGCCGGAAGTTGTACGCGGTCGAGAACACCGGGCCGCCGGGCAGCGTGACGCTCAGCGAGTGCGCCGCCCAGGCCAGCGCGACGTGCCGCCGGATGCCGACCTCGGTGCCGGCGCCGCGCAGCAGGGCCCGCTGCATCCGGGCGTAGGTGCCCATCGAGGCGACCTCGGCGACCAGCGCGCCCGCCACCCAGTTCCAGTGCGGGGTGCGCAGCTGCTGCACGGCGTCGACCAGCGCCTGGCGGCCCAGCGCGAACTCGACGGCCAGCACCGCGAGGACCGCCACGGCCACGGCGGGGCCGCGGCGCCACCACGGCGGTACGCGATCGGCCACCTGACCGATCGTCGCACCGGCGCGGGGAAGTGACGTGCCGTTCCGGAATTCGGGCAGGTCGGCGCGCGGATATTGACACTAGGTGATCTCGTCGGTACAACGTTCTCACGCAAGCGTGAGGAGCCGCACAGTGGCGGAGTCGTACGCGCCCCCCACCCAGGGCGTTTCGGTCAAGGCCCGGGTCCAGCGCTTCGGCGGCCACCTGTCCGGCATGGTGATGCCGAACATCGCCGTGTTCATGGCGTGGGGCCTGATCACCGCCCTGTTCGTGGAGAACGGGTGGCTGCCGGACGAGCGGTTCGCGGCCCTCATCGACCCGATGTCCCACGTGCTGCTGCCGGTCCTGATCGGATACACCGGCGGCCGGATGGTGCACGGGCAGCGGGGCGCCGTCGTCGGCGCGATCGCCACGATGGGTCTGGTCGTGGGCGCCGACACGCCGATGTTCTTCGGGGCGATGATCGTGGGGCCCCTGTCCGCGTACGTCATCAAGCTCGTCGACGGGCTGACCACCGGGCGCATCCGTGCCGGGTTCGAGATGCTGGTCGAGAACTTCACCGCGGGTGTGGTGGGCGGCCTCGCGGCGCTCGCCGGCGTGATCGCGATCGGCCCGGTCATGCGGGTCTTCACCGAGGCGGCCGGCTCCGGCGTGCGCTTCCTCGTGGAGAATCAGCTGCTTCCGCTGGCGGCGGTACTGATCGAGCCGGCCAAGGTGCTGTTCCTCAACAACGCGATCAACCACGGGGTGCTCGGCCCGCTGGGCATCGCGGAGGCCTCCGAGACCGGCAAGTCGATCATGTTCATGCTGGAGACCAACCCGGGTCCGGGCTTCGGCGTCCTGCTCGCCTATCTGCTCTTCGGCCCGTCCGCGCTGCGGCCGAGCGTGCCCGCGGCGATGGCGATCCAGTTCCTCGGCGGCATCCACGAGATCTACTTCCCGTACGTGCTGATGAAGCCGCGGCTGATCCTGGCCGCCATCGCCGGCGGCGCGGCGGGCATCCTGACGTTCATGATCACCGGTGTGGGCCTGGTGGCGACCCCGTCGCCGGGCAGCATCTTCGCCTTCCTGGCGGCGACCCCGCGCGGCGACCACCTCGGCGTGCTGGCCGGGATCGTCGTGGCCGCCGGGGTCTCCTTCGTCGTCGGCTCGCTCCTGCTCGGCTTCGGCCGGCTGACCCGCGGCGACGACGACCTGTGACCCGTGCTTCGAGAGGACCGCTGAGATGAGCAGCATTCCCGGCGGCAACGTCCGCAAGGTGGTGGTGGCGTGCGACGCCGGCATGGGCAGCAGCGTGCTGCTGGCCGGTCAGCTCCGGCGCGAGCTGCGCGACCTGCCGGTGACGGTGGAGCACCACTCGGTCGCCTCCATCCCGGACGACGCGGACGTGGTGCTCTGCCAGCTCGGGCTCGCGGAACGGGCCCGCTCCGGCGCCCCCGACTCGGTGGTCGTCGGCTTCCGGCTCTTCCTGGGCGACCCGGCGGTCGCGCGCGTCGTCTCCGCCGTCAAGCAGGGTGGCGTCGTGTTCGGGACGCCGGGCAGCTGACAGTGCTCGGCTCCATGCCGACGGACCACGTCGTCACCATGCTC
>CAKUMG010000824.1 GCA_934667465.1 uncultured Actinoplanes sp.
CGTGACCTCCTGGCCGTCGGCCAGCGGCGCAGGCATCGGCACGCCCGGGTGGGTCAGCTCCCACAGCACCTCCTCGGCGGGGTGCAGCAGCAGCGGCGCGCCGGTCTGCCCGGCCAGCTCGGGAGCGACCCGGACATGGTCGTCGTGCGCGTGGGTGAGCACGATCGCGACGACCTTGCGGCCGCCGACGACCTTCAGGATCTCCGGCACGGAGTGCGGCGCGTCGATGATCTGGCCGTCGCCGAAGTTCTCGGAGCCGGGGATGTTCGGCACGAAGCCGACCAGGACCCCGTTCCGCATGATCTGCGCCTCGAGCCCCGCGGTCCCGTCGTTGTCCCAGATGGCCTCGCGGCCGTCGGGGAGCGCGACTCGGATGCCATATTGCGTGATGCCGGCGTGGGGCAGCTTCACATGGGCGAAGACGTTGCGGGCGCGCAGCGTCTCGACGACTCGCCTGGCTCGTTCCTCTTCCATGAGATCGACGTTAACCCGCCCGACTGAGCGGTGCCTGAGCATCACCTGTGCCCATGGTGAAGACGAACGACCAGCTTATATTGATGTTCGTTACTGTCTTTCGCCTGGCGCCGCCGAGGCTTACTCTCGGGTAACCGGAGCGCTCCGGCCCCCGTCCCCCGTGGAACCGGAGGCCACCCGATGAAGAGACGCGTGACCGTTCTCGCCTGTCTCCTCTCCACCGTTCTGCTCGCCCTGACCGCCACCGCACCCGCTGCCGCCGCCCCCCGAGCCGCCGACGTGGACTACGTCGCGCTCGGCGACTCCTTCTCCTCCGGCGTCGGCGCGCCGGGCCAGACCGGGTCCTGCTCCCGCAGCCCCCTCGCCTACCCCGGCCTGTACGCGGCCGCGACCGACCCCGCCACCTACCGCTCGGCGGCCTGCGGCGGCGCCACCACCGGCACGCTGCGCTCGAGCCAGCTCTCCGCCCTGTCCACCGCCACCGACCTGGTCTCCCTGACCATCGGCGGCAACGACGTCGGCTTCGCCCCCACGGTCCTGACCTGCACCCTCTCCAGCGACAGCGGCTGCACCGCGGCCGTCGACGCCGCCCTGGAACTGCTCGACACCCAGATACCGGCCGCCCTCGACGCCACCTACGCCGACATCCGCGCCCGGGCCCCGGCCGCGACCGTCGTGGTGCTCGGCTACCCGCTCCTGTTCGACGAGACGGCCCCCACCTGCGGCCTCACGAACATGAGCATCCCGAAGCGCCAGGCCCTCAACCGCGGCGCCCGCGAACTCAACGCCGTCATCGCCGACCGGGCCACGGCGGCGGGCTTCGTCTGGGAGGACGTCACCGACGAATTCGCGGGCCACGGCATCTGCGCCCGCACCCCCTACCTCAACGGCCTCGTCCTGCTGCCGCCCACCAACTCGTTCCACCCCAACGCGGCGGGCTACCGCTACGGCTACCTGCCGGCCCTGCGCTCCGCCACCTCCTGACGGCACCTCGGTGGCGGCCACCCCCGGCCGCCACCGAGGGTTCGTCGCCCGCGGGCGTCAGAGGCCGAGAATGTTGCGCAGGTTCGATTCGACGTGCCGCATCTCGGCCGGCGCCAGCCTGCCGAGCCGCTTGCGGAGGTTCGCCTTGTCCACGGTGTGCAGATCGGTGCAGTTGACGTGCGACTCGGGATACTTGGTGACCCCCGCTTCGGGGCCGATGCGCACGTGGGTGCTCTCGGGGCCGCCCGAGCCCGTCACCAGCGCCACGGTGATTCCCGACAGGGGCTCCGCCACTCGGTTGACCGCCAGGACGACCACCGGATGCGGGCCGAGCCGGGGCAGGGCGCATCCCCAGACCTCGCTCCGCAGGGGTGCGAGATGCAGCCCGGTCCTCACCACTGCTCGGAGTCCGCCGCCGCCAGTTCCTCGTCCGTCGCGGAGGTGACGCCCTCCGGCAGCGGCGCGGGCTTGCCACCGTAGAAGCGCCGGATCTCCTCGGCGGCAGCGACCTCGCGGGCCTCTCTCGTCAGAAGGCGGATGCCCTCCCGGAGCGCTTGCGACATGGACGTCAGGTCCAGCAGTCGCATGGCGTCGCGCAGTTCCGACAACTCTTCGGCCTGCAGCCGCACCTGGGCCACGCTGGAGGTCGGCGGAGGCGATGCACCGGCCGCGGACCGGCTCGGAGTCGACGTAGCGTCAGGCACAACGGGCTTCCTCACCCGCGGCGCCTCCTTCTGTCGTACGTCTGTCATACAGTCAGTATGGTTCCGCTCACGCTTCCCTGCAACCGCCGGCCGTACGCGACCGTCAGCGGCTGTGGTGCCGGCGGCGCGGAGGGTCACGCGCCGCCGGGGTGGGAGCAGGGCCGCGGGGTCACTCGCGGGCGGGCTGGGGGCCGCAGAGTTTGAGGATGGCGCCCAGCAGCGTCGAGCGGGTGAAGGGCTTCTCGACCAGCATGCTGTTCGCGTCGAGGTGGCGCTGGACCAGCTGGGCCACCTCGGGCTGGTCCTCCACGATCAGGACGCGGCCGATGACCTGGGGCTGGCGCTCCACGGCCGGGGCCGGGCGCTCGTCGGCGGCCGGCAGGTAGAGGTGGACGGTGGTGCCCATGCGGGGCTGGGACTCCAGCTCGATGTGGCCGCCGAGCCCCTGGACGATGCCCGCGGTGGTGGCCAGGCCCAGGCCCGCGGCGGTCGGGCGGGTGGTGAAGAACGGTTCCAGGGCACGCCGCCGGGTCTCGTCGCTCATGCCGACGCCGGTGTCCTGGATGACCATGTGCACGATCTTGCCGGCCGGGGCGTTCTCGGCGAGCTGACCGGGTTCGATCACCTCGTTGCTGGCGGCCACCCGCAGCATGCCGCCGTGCAGCATGGCGTCGCGGGCGTTGGCGGCGAGGTTGACCAGGGCCTGTTCGAGCGGCCCCCGCTCGCCACGGACCGGCCACACGTCGGGGCTGAACGCCAGGTCGAGACCGATGCGCTCGCCGAGCGTACGGCTGAACAGGCTCTGCACGTCGGTCAGCAGATCGGGGATCGGGATGATCTCGGGACGGTTGCCCTCGGTGCGCCCGAACGCCAGCAGCTGGTGGGTGAGCGTGCGGCCGGTGCCGACCGCGTCCAGGATGTCCTTGGCCATCTGGTGCTGCGGGGTGCCCTCGGCGGTCGTCGTCGCGATCATGTCGGCGGACCCGGCGACGACCGTCATCAGGTTGTTGAAGTCGTGCGAGATGCCGCCGATCAGCTGGGCCATGCTGTCGAGCCGGCGCAGGTGGTCGAGCTGGCGCTTGAGCCCCTTGGCGTCGATGTGGTCGGTGGTGTCGGTGACCATGCACAGCACGCCGCCGAACCGGCCGGTCTCGTCCTCCAGCGGCATCATGCTCATCCGCACGTTGCGGTGCGAGCCGTCCGCGCGCAGCAGCCGGGTCGCGCCGACAGTCGAGCGGCCCGCCTTGCACTCGGCCAGCCGGCGGGTCAGCTCCGCCTGGCCCGCGTTGTCCAGGAAGCCGCGCAGCGAGATGCCGACGAGCTGGTCGCGGGGCAGGCCGAGGACGACGCCGATGGGCTCGTTCGCAT
>CAKUMG010000825.1 GCA_934667465.1 uncultured Actinoplanes sp.
ACCGCGAACACCTGCTGCGCGTGCGCCCACTGCGCGTACTCGTGCGGGTGCAGTCTTTCCCCCAGCCGCTTCCAGCGCTCCGCGTGCCGGGCGACGTCGCCGAGCTTGGCGGGGTTCGCCCGGACGACCCGGTCCAGCGCGGCCAGCAGCACCCGCCGCTCCGGGCGCCGGAACGCGCGGAACCGCGCCGGGGTCACGAGCTGGACGTCGCCGCCGGAGACCTGGCAGGCGAGCCGCAGCACGTCGGTGACGCTGTCCACGGCGACCAGCGGCCGCCCGAGTGTGAGCCGGACGCCGTTGAGCACGGCGCGGTTCTCCCGGACCGGGATGTCGGCCGGCTGCGGCCCGTCCGCGCAGGCGGCGGCGAGCTCGCCGAGCACCGTCAGGTCCGCCTCGCCGTGCGGCGCCGCGCTCCCGGCCAGCGCCAGGTAGAGCCGCTGCATCTCGGCTTCGGCGGTGTCACCGAGGCGGAGCAGGGTGACCCGGTCACCGGTCGTGGCGATCAGCTCGTCGTGCGCGGCCAGCAGGTCCGCGTACGTGTGCTGGTAGGTGCCGTAACCCGGCAGCTCGAGCAGGCTCATCGCCGCCGGGGGCAGTGTGTCGCCGCCCCCGGCGAGAATCGCAGCGTGCAGCCGCTCGGCCCAGAACGCGAGCGTGTCCGGCACCCCCGCCGGGAAGTCGATGAAGTACGCGTTGTGCTGCACATGGTCGCCGACCAGCTCGCGCACCGCGGCCACCGTCGTCGCGGCGAGATCCATCGCCGCCCCGGCCTCCAGCGCGCCGACGTGCTCCAGCAGCTCCCGCGAGGCCGAGAAGCCGGCCCCGAGCAGCGCCGCGTCGAGCTGCCGCGCCACCGCCGAGCCGTCGCCGGCAGCCCCGGTGCTCGCGGGCACGCGCAGCGTCCGCTGAATGATCAACTTCTCGAACATGCGCTCCACCCCCTGGTGACCGGGAAAAGTGGGTCGCCGGGGACTCGAACCCCGAACCTCTCGATCGCAAGAAGAGAGAAGGAAGCGCATCCATCGCCGCCGGAGCGGAGAGCGGACATGCTGTTCATCCCGAGTGCTCTGCCAGTTGAGCTAGCGACCCGGGAATGACCTTGGCACACCGCACCCGCCGGGAGCCACCGGGTTTCTCGCCGAACCGCGCGCCCGGATCGCCGCAGTATCGTCGGGGGGTGGACACGCTGGAGACGCGCGAGCTGAAGTACTTCGTCGCGGTCGCGGAGGAGCTGCACTTCAGCCGCGCGGCCGAGCGGCTCGGCATCGCGCAGCCGCCGCTGACCCGGGCGATCCAGCAGCTCGAGCGGCGCCTCGCCGTGACCCTGCTCGACCGGGACCGCCGCGGTGTCGCGCTCACCGGCGCCGGCCGGGTGCTGCTCGACGAGGCCCGGACGATCCTCGACGCCACCGCCGCGGCCGCCCGCCGCACCCAGCGGGCCGCTTCACCGACGCGCCGGCTGGTCCTGGCGACGAAGTCCGGCACCAACCACGAGGTGCTGCGCCGGCTCCTCGACGCACACGACGGCGAGATCGAGGTGCTGCTCTGCGGCCTCGGCGACCAGGCCCGCATGCTGCGCGACGGCCGCGCCGACGTGGCCCTGATGCAGCGGCCCTTCGACGACCTGGCCGGCTTCGACACCGAGGACCTGCTGACCGAGCAGCAGGTCGCCATCCTGCCCGCCGCGCACCCCCTCGCCACCCGCGCGTCCCTGACCATGGCCGACATCGCCGAGGTCCCGGGGTTGCCGGTCGCGCGCTGGCCGCTGCCGGACGGCACGTACGAGCCGGGGCCCGGCCCCGAGATCCACGACCAGGCCCAGCTGGCCCAGCTGATCGCGCTCGGCCAGACGATGTCGGTCCTGTGTGCCTCGTCGCGCACCTGGCTCTGGGGCGCGCACGCCGCAGTCCCGCTCACCGACTCCCCGTACGTGTCGACCGTCCTGGCCTGGCCGGCCCACAGCCGCTCCCGCGAGATCGCGGCCCTCGCCCGCACGGCCGCGATGATCTGAGCCGTCCCTATCGCCGGACCGCGGGGCCGGCAGCACGCTCGGGACCGAACAGAACGCCGGCCAGATCGGCTCCGTGCGCCCCCACGGCATCCAAGCAGTGCACAGCGCTGAAGAAGGCGACCGGGGTGAGGCTCACCTGATGGCCCAGCGCGCCGACGACGACGGACACGGCCGTCGGCGACAAGAGACCGGTGTCACCCCGCAGGTTGATCAGCAGCATCTCGGCGACGGCCTCGGCCGCCTCGGACAGCCCGCTACGGGCCAGATGCACCGCGGCTTCGCATACGGCCCGGTACGCCGCGAGCCGATCGTCCGGCGACGTCGCCGTCCACATCAGGGTCAGGTTGTGCGCGACCGAGCCGTGCCCCCCGCCGACGCGCGGCACGAAATGCGTGAGCGCCTCCGGAATCCGGCGGATCAGCGGCTCCACGGCGTGCAGCAGCGCATCCTCCCGCAGCCGGTTGCCCAGCTGCATCGACGTGAGCGCCGCCGGCACCTCGAACCCGCCCAGGAACGCCCCGTCCCGCCGCTCGCCGGGCGCCAGCCGGTTGATCCACGCGACGTCGACCGGGTCCGGAAGCTCGGCCGGCCGCCCCGGCGTGTACTCCAGGACGATGTCGCGGCGCCCGTCCCTGCGGCCCCGGGTGATCGTGAGGACCTCCATCGTGTCCATCCACATCTCGCCGGGGACCGCGGCCTGCCACTGCAGGGCCGAGTTGCGCAGCCAGACCGCCGGGTCGTCGGTGCGGGTGAACAGGTCCGAGGCGCGCAGTTCGCCGCCGCAGGCCAGGGTCAGCAGCAGCAGGTTGAACGAGTAGGTGGCCATGCCGTGGTCGATGCGCTTGTCGATCGGGCGGTACCGGCTCTCCACGTGCTGCGGGCGGGTCACGGCCTGGGCGGTGCGCGCGGCCAGCCAGGTGCGGAGCCGTTCGCGTTCCGGACCGGCGAGCAGCCCGGCGACGAACGGCAGGACCGTGGCGCGGGCGGTCAGCGGGGTGAAGGCGAGCAGGGAGCGCAGCAGGTCGTCGTCGTTCGCGGGGCCGAGGCGCAGCGCCAGTGTGCTCGCGGCCTCGCGCGCGTGCGCCTCCCGGACGGCCTGGGCCACGAGCCGCGCGACGAGGTATTCGCCGAACGTGGCGTGCAGGAACTCGTACGTCTGCCGGGTCTTGTCCTCCTGCACCGCCTGGGCGCGCTGGATGAAGAAGAAGCGCCCGACCATCTCCTGCCCGGCGGTGAGCGGGCTGCGGAACGCCTCGGTGCTGCCCGCGCGGGACGGGGCGATGCCGAGGCCGGCGAGGTCGGCGTCGAGCTCCTCCTCGGTGACCCACAGGCGCAGGCGGTGGAACATGGCGAAGGCGACCACGGACAGCCGCAGCAGTTCCTGCTCGACCAGCGCCGGCAGGGCCGCGTCGGGCTGCCGGCCGTGCACCCGGCGCACCTCCCGCTCGGCGAAGGACGACAGCAGCCCCTCGTAGAGCTGCCCGCCGTCGAGGTCGGCGGCGTCGTCG
>CAKUMG010000826.1 GCA_934667465.1 uncultured Actinoplanes sp.
GCGTTGGCCTGCGCGGCCGAGCGGGCCATGAGGCCTTCGGCGACGGCGTCGGCGATCACGCGGGTCAGCAGGGCGGCGCTGCGGATGGCGTCGTCGTTGCCCGGGATCTTGTAGTCGACCTCGTCGGGGTCGCAGTTGGTGTCGAGGATCGCGACGACCGGGATGCCCAGCTTGCGGGCCTCGCCGACGGCGATGTGCTCCTTCTTGGTGTCCACGACCCAGATCGCCGACGGCGTCTTGGTCATGTCACGCAGACCACCGAGGGTCTTGGTGAGCTTGATCTTCTCGCGGGAGAGCTGGAGGGTCTCCTTCTTGGTGTACCCGGCGGCGGTGCCGGTCAGGTCACCCAGGGCCTCGAGCTCCTTCATGCGCTGGAGCCGCTTGTAGACCGTCTGGAAGTTGGTCAGCATGCCGCCCAGCCAGCGGTGGTTCACGTACGGCTGGCCGACGCGGGTCGCCTGCTCGGCGATCGCCTCCTGCGCCTGCTTCTTGGTGCCGACGAAGAGGATGCTGCCGCCCTCGGCGACGGTGTTCTTGACGAAGTCGTACGCCTTCTCGATGTAGTCGAGCGTCTGGCGGAGGTCGATGATGTAGATGCCGTTGCGCTCGGTGAAGATGAAGCGCTTCATCTTCGGGTTCCAGCGACGGGTCTGGTGCCCGAAGTGGACACCGCTCTCCAGCAGCTGGCGCATGGTCACGACGGCCATGGTGGATTACTCCTAAAATTCCCTGGTTGTCACGCTCACCGGCGGTGGGCGTCCTGGCGCCCGGTCGCCGGCCCGGGACGGACCCGATGAGCATCGGGACCAGGGAGGGCCGCCGCCGCCGATGCATGGCCGGCCGGCTCGTGATCAGACACGGCTGGAACGGACACGACACGTGCAGAGGGCGCGCGAGGTCGACCGCGCAGGGCGGTCGCCGGGAACAAGCATACGCCGTGGGCCGCGTGGCCCGCTTCCGGGCGGCACGTGGGCAGGGTTACGTCCCGTTCCTGCTTCTTTGCCCTCGTTCAAGGGCTCATCCTGTACGCCTGACGGCCGCTCAGCCCACGGCGAGCCCGGCGGCGAGCAGCACGAGGAGCCCCACCGGAAGGTACGCGAGCGGCGGCCGGAGCCACGCGTCGCGCCCGCCGACCCGGCCCCCGGAGGCCAGCGCGTACAGACCCGTGCCGGTCAGCGGCAGGCCGAGCGTCAGCAGCACCGCCGGCACCACCCCGCCCGCGACCGGATCGGCGGCGAATGTGACCTGCGCCAGCAGCAGCAGCGCCGGGACGAGCAGGACGACAGTGGCGAGGGCGCACACCACGGCCGAAACCGGGCGCCGCGAGTTGTAGACGCTCTCCGGCACCGGGGCCGGGCGGGCGCCGGTCGTCGGCACCATGCTCGTGGGCTGCTCGAGGCTCTCGGCGAGCGACGGTGCCGCGCCGCCGCCGGGGCGGACCGCCGGATACTCGGGCCCGCGGACGGGGACGCGCACGGCGGCCGGATCGGCGGCGGGGAGCGCGTGGCTGCCGGTGGAGGTCACCGGGTCCGGGGCGGCGGCGCGCTGGTCCGGGAGACGGAACGCGCCACTGGGCCGCTCGTGCACCCCGGACTCCCAGGCGCCCGGCGCCGGGGGCGCGTAGGGGTCCACCGCCGGGGAGGCGTGGGAGCCCGTCGTCCCGGGTGAGCGCTGGGCCGCGTACCAGTTCGGCTCGGGCTCTTCGGCGTACCGGCGATGTCCGTCCACGAATGAGGAACTTAGGGGCTGGCGGCGCATCGTGCCAGCGCTGGGGCCATAACAGACGTCGATGATCACCTTGGGTTTATCCACACCGGCGGTTTGTCCACAGACCGTGGTGAAGTTGCCGCCGGAAAGCGTCAGGGTCTGCGGCCATGACGAACGAGAGACAGGCGGTCGGCTCGTACGGTGAGCGCCTCGCGGAGCGGCACCTGCGCGACCAGGGGCTGGTCGTGCTGGCCCGCAACTGGCGGTGCGGGGACGGCGAGGTCGACCTGATCCTGCGCGACGGCGACGACGTCGTGTTCTGCGAGGTGAAGACGCGGCGCGGCGCGGGATTCGGCAGCCCGGCCGAGGCGGTGGGCCCCGCGAAGGTGCGCCGCCTGCGCCGGCTGGCGGCGCGCTGGCTCGCCGAGACACCCGGGGGCGCCCGCGAGGTGCGCTTCGACGTCGTGGCGGTGCTCCGGCTGCCGCGGGGGCCCGCGCGGATCGAGCATCTGCGCGCGGCGTTCTGACATGAGCTACGCCAGGGTCCTGTGCGTGGGCCTGCTCGGGGTCGCCGGCCATCTCGTCGAGGTCGAGGCCGACCTCTCCCCCGGGCTGCCCGCGGTGACGCTCACCGGCCTGCCCGACGCCGCCCTCAACGAGGCCCGCGACCGGGTCCGGGCCGCGCTGGTCAACTCCGACCAGATCTGGCCCAACCGCCGGATCACCGTCAACCTGCTCCCCGCCACGCTCCCCAAGCACGGCAGCAACTTCGACCTCGCCATCGCGGCCGCGATCCTCGCCGGCGCGGGCGAGCTGCCGCCGGCGTCCCTGGAGGGCGTCGCGGTCCTGGGCGAGCTGGGCCTGGACGGCACGGTCCGCCCGGTCCGCGGCATCCTCCCGATGGTCGCGACGGTCGCCGAGGCCGGGATCGGGCGGGTGATCGTGCCTCGCGACAACGCCCGCGAGGCCGCGGTGGTGCCCGGCATCACCGTGGGCGCGGTGGAGTCGCTGCAACGGCTGATCGCGTACCTGAAGGGGCAGGGTGACCTGCTCGAACCGCCCGCGCCCCAGGGCACGGGGACGGACACCGGGCCCGACCTCGCCGACGTGGCCGGGCAGCGGTTCGGCCGCCACGCCATCGAGGTCGCCGCGGCCGGGGGCCACCACGTCGCCCTCATCGGCCCGCCCGGCGCCGGCAAGACGATGCTCGCCGAGCGCCTGCCCTCGATCCTGCCGCCGCTGGACGACGCGGCGGCGCTCGAGGTGACGGCGCTGCAGTCGATCGCCGGGGTGCTGCCGCCGGACGGCCACCTGGTCCGGCGGCCCCCGGTCCAGGCTCCGCACCACAGCGCCAGCCTCGCGGCCCTGGTCGGCGGCGGGCCGGGGCTGGCCCGGCCGGGCGCGCTGTCCCTGGCCCACCGCGGCGTGCTCTTCCTCGACGAGGCACCGGAGTTCTCGCCGCGGACCCTGCAGGCCCTGCGCCAGCCGCTGGAGAGCGGGCAGGTGCAGCTGGCCCGCTCCCGGGGCAGCACCGAATATCCCGCCCGCGTGCAGCTGGTCCTCGCCGCGAACCCCTGCCCGTGCGCCAACCCGGCCGGCGACCAGAAATGCCAGTGCTCGGCGACGACCCGGCGCCGCTATCTCGGCAAGCTCACCGGTCCGCTGATGGACCGGATCGACATCCAGGTGAAGCTGGAGGCGCTCGGCGCGGCCCAGCTCATGGCGACGGCGGGCCCCGCCGAGCCCTCCGCGCGGGTGGCCGCCCGGGTCGGGCGGGCCCGGGCCGCGGCGGCCGAGCGCTGGTCGGCGT